>JAVEWC010000015.1:0-14197 GCA_034004745.1 Candidatus Izemoplasmatales bacterium
GTGGTGTCAAAATGGATGTTGCTGATGACATACATTCCCGGCCTTTTTATTAAATTTGGTAAAGCAACTTGTTCAGCACCTCTGCCCTGATGAGCCGGAATAACATATTTATAACCAGTAATATCCTTAACAGTTTCTTCCAAACGGAAGAAACTTCTTGATCCTGCATATGCTTCATCCCCCATCATCAATGCGCCCCATTGAAAATGTGACATAGCTCCGGTTCCTGAATCTGTCAAAAGGTCAATAAATACATCTTCAGATTTCAATCTAAAAGGATTGAAACCCGCCTGTTTTAGCCTTTCAACTCGTTCTTCTCTTGATATTAATTTTATTGGTTCCACCATTTTAATTTTGAATGGAGGCAAAGAATAATTATTCATGATAGCTTCTCCTTAGTAAATTTTAAGGTTATGAAAACCCTTTCTTTCCTTTATCAATTATACTATAAAGACTGTTTTAAGTAAACGAAATCTTAAAATGAAAAAAGATTAGAAATCAGCTTTCTAATCTTTAAAGATAATATTTCGTTGTTGTTTGTATATTTCCACCATATGCCCAATATTGCCTTCACCGGCATATTTTTCATAATCGAAAAAGTTCTCATTTATGTCAACCCACATTAATTCATGGATTTCCTTTACCAAATTAACGTGATTTTTCAATTTACCGATATAGACAAACATTTTCATGTCAATTGGGTGCCAAGTAAAATCTATGAATGGTTGAAGCTTTATATCGTCTTTTTCAATACCGGTTTCTTCCCGTAATTCTCTATAAGCACTCTTTAGATAATCTTCATTTTCCTCGATTTTTCCGCCAACAAGATTGTATTTGCCTTTATAGGGATTTTTAGAACGATAGCACATCAAGATCTTTGATTCATCATGATTTAAAACCATTATTAAATTGAATAACTTCATTGCACTACCAAATCCAATGATAGATTAAATATGTCAATAAAGTTATGGTTGAAGAAAGAAATGTTCCCCAAATCAAATCAACGATGGTTACCATTATTGGCCAATCTTTTAAGGTTGCCAAGTTAGTCAAATCATAGGTCGCATACGCCATAAATCCAAAAATAGCTCCACCTAGAACCGCTTTCCCCAATTCATTAGCTTCGATATTAGGTTTGATAAAATATACAACCCCAACAATAAAGATTAAGTAGAAAATTCCGGCAGCGATAAAATTCGGTCTTTCAGCCATCAAATGTCCGATCTGCGCTTTATAAAATTTAGGAGCTACAAGTCCTAACCACAAAGCATCAATCGCCAAAAACACTACGAAAGCAATCAAGTACATCTTTAAAAAATTCATATATTATCCTCTTTTCCTAAAAGATTCATTTTTTTGACATATTCAGCTATGTCGAACTTTCTTTCCAAACCGTTTGCATTCATATATCTAAGTTTACCAAATATTTCTCTTTCTGTCCAAGCCCTATCATGTTTTCCGAAACACCAAGCTACTCCCGCATACCCGTTAGGTGTCAAACCGTCAAGAAAATAATAATTATTCAACTCTATAGCAATTTTATAAGCTTCTTCATAAGTTCTAGACCATTCAATAATTTTTTTGCACCAATACATTCTCATATAAGAATGCATTCTGCCCAAATAAATCATTTCTTTCATTGCAGCATTGAAATAGGGATCATGGGTTTTCAAATTTACATAATCTTCTTTTGTATAAATATAATCTCTCTTGTCCTTAAGATGATGATTCATGGTTCTATAAGCCCAGTCATAAGTCAGATAATTGAAATCATCATAAGTAGGATTATAATAGACAAAATTATAAGCCAATTCTCTTCTGACAATCAGTTCTTCCAAAAAACTTTCTAGATTCTCACCCTTCAAGCGATGCGAGTGATTATAGATTGAAACCGGAGAAATGAATCCGAATTTTAAATATGGACTCAATAGTGAAGTATAATTTAGGGAAGGATCGTTATGAAGATGGTAAAATGATAGTTTATTTTGCAAAAAATCATTCAACACTTCAAACGATTCTTTTTCAGCTTTAGTCAGTTTGTATCCAGTCAAGCATTCATCACGATAATCATTTAGTTTTGAATTGATTTTGTTTCTAATGGTTTTTGCAGAATATTCTTCCTTATCAGAAGCAATCATAACCGGCACGAAAACATTCGCTTCAACGGTAAAGAGATTTATTTTGTTTTTGTATGATATTGCTTTTATTTTCTCATAGAAATCCAAATCAAACCTCAAATACATTTTATCGATGAATATTGCCTGAGCCAAACCAAATAAACTTTCCGAAATTTCTTCTCTCAATTTATATGAGACTTCGTTAGTAAACTTCCTTAAATTTTCCGATAAATCAGAAATCATATTTTTGAAGTAATTAATATTTTTCGAATTTTCTTCATATGGTTGAACTATATATATAATAAGTGATAAGCCCTTTGTTTCAGCGAAATTAATCGCTTCTTGTAATGTATAGTTATTATGCATTCTAAATGACTTTGTCATTAAGTATACACAATTGTTATTGCCGTTTTCAAAGTCAAGGACATGAGTCAATCTACTCATATTATTTCTTTGGTTTCCAAGGAATAAAGGCATTTGTCACTCTTGCATACTCATCCCATCCCGGTGTAAGTTTCATCTTTTTTTCAAGCATCGGCACGCCACTGACAAATCTAAGAAGATAGGTTATTACGATCGGACTGATTATAGCTAAATATTTCCAAAACTCATTTGATGGCATTGCCAAGACAATAACAAACAATCCCCACCACATAACCGCTTCACCAAAATAATTTGGGTGTCTTGTATATTTCCATAAACCGGTTGTCATTAATTTTTGAGTCTTGTTTTTATTGGCTATGTGAATTCGTAGTTGACGGTCGCCAACCACTTCGAAGTAATATCCAAATAACCAAATCAATGCTCCTAAAACAATGAAAATGTAATTTGATGTATTCAAACTTTGAGTGAAGGTTGTCGTATTGATCCAGAAAACACCAATGCCAACGACGAACATAAATACTCCTTGTAACATGAAAACTTGCAAGAAAGCTCGTGGCACTACCCATTTTCCCCAATCTTCACGCCATTTTTTGTAGCGAAAATCCTCTTCAGCGAAGATATTTCTTTTTAGGATGTGGTAGAAAAGTCTCAAACCCCAAAAACTTACAAGTGCGTTGACAATGATTTTTTCGATTCCATAATCACCTTTAAAGAAGAATAGTAACCAAGCGGTAACTACAAATCCCAATCCCCAACCAATATCAACAATGCTATTGTTTTTAATGATGGTGGCGATTATGAAAAAAACTAAAAAATACCCTAATATAATTAAAGCAGCTAGTTCTAAACCCATAATCTTATCTCCTTTTTATTTTTTTATATATCCAATGGCAACTGATCCCTTACCGCTATGAATTGCGGTTGCGCTTGATACTTCAGCTAAATACTCAGGTTTTTTCCCGATCATTTTTGTGAATAGCTCAACATATTCATCAAGCAATTCTTGGTTTAAACAATGAATCAAGGCATAACTTTCAATCCCTGGATTATCTAAATCTTTTTGTACATGTTTTACTATCTTCTTTGTTATACCTTTTTGTGATAATGCGAAGCCGAAAGCAGCACCTTTTCCTTTTTCATCAATTGACATGATTGGTCTAATTCCAAAAAACATACCTATTTTACCTACCGCTTTTGGTAATCTGCCGCTCATCATCGCGTATTTAAAGGTCTCCAAACATACCAAAATCTCAGTTTTATCTTTTTCTGAATTCAGTACTTCAGCTATTTCGTCTATCTTTTTGCCCTCTTTAAGCAAATCAACAGCTCTTTTGACTAATAGGCCTTGAGCTACCGAATTTGTCAAAGTATCAACAATTTTAATATTTTTGCCTTTTGCGACTAATTGTTCGACTTCCTTTTTAATTACGTTATGAGTAGCACTCAGATTGGAGGATACCGCAATGTAAATAATATTTTTATAACTCAATAAAAGTTTTGAGAATAAATCGTTGATATATTTAATCGTTGGTGTAGCGGTTGTTGGATACTCCAACGCATTTTCAATCATGTTAAACAAAATTTCATTATTTATTGTCAATTTATCCGAATAAGTAACATTTTCGACATTGATATTCAACGGAATAACCACTACATTATTATCTTTAAGATATTGCTGGTCGATATCGGCGATTGAATCAGTAACTATTACAGTATCCAAATCATTCTTTTTCATGTTGATATCGCCAATCATGTCATCTACTTTTTGGGTAATTATATGACCGAAATTACGTAATTCTTGGAAAACCAATTCAGGAGTGTTGGTATGGATATGAATTCTGAACATTTTACCACCCATAACAACTATCAGACTGTCGCCATAAGGTCTTAGCGTTTCCAAAATCACTTCTTCTTTTTGATTTTTATATTCCACTAAGCCTTCTGTACAATAGCGGAACGTTATTTCCTCATCAAAATCATGAGAATGTTCCAGTTCCAATTCTTCATAAGCAACTTCTTCAATTGCTTCCTTGTTGAAATAACTATTGATTCCCCTTAAAAATAGCACAAAGCCCATAGCACCGCTATCGACTACATTGTTTTTCTTTAAAACCGCCAATTGTTCTTTGGTTTTTTCCAAGGATTTTTCTGCGATGGCAAAAGCTACCAAAAAGAAATCTTTGATATTTGAAGCAGCAGACAAAGTTTCTTTTAAACTGTTAGCCCAGTCTTTTATCACGGTAAGCATTGTTCCTTCTACCGGATTACTTAATGATGCATAGGTATGTTCAACGCTCTCTAGAGCCATTTCAGTAAATTCATCGAGGGTTACAAGTTCTTTGCCTTTAGAAGCGGTTCTCAAACCATTGACAAATTGCGCAAAAATGACGCCACTATTACCCCTGGCTCCTATTAAAGCGGAATCGCTGATTGATTCCAAAGTAGCTTGAAAAGACTCTTGTGCTTTTGATTCTCTGGAAATCGTCTGCATTGTATAGACTAAATTATTGCCGGTATCGCCGTCTGGGACGGGAAACACATTGATATCATTCAATTTCTTTCTTTTTTTGATAACAAAAGTTGTTCCATAATTAAACATTTGATATAAATCATATCCATTTAGATAATCCATAAGTTCACCTCTTAAATGTTTTGTTATGGACATATTTTATCATAATTTCATTTCATGTAAAATGATTTGGCATTTATTTTTGAAAATTTAAATTCAGTTATTTATCTATAAAAATATATTCCATTTATAAGCAAAAAAATTGACTTTTTTTGGACATATGATATATTAAAATCAGAATATATTTAGGAGGATAAATATGGAAAAAACCAGTTTTCAAAGCTTAAGAAGATTTAACCTCATCATGGGCGCGTTGCATCTAGTTCAAGGCATCATGATGTTGATACTTGCATCAACAGTTATTCAAAAAATTGCTGAATTCAAACCAACAATTACGCAAATTTTCCTGCAATACAATACTCAGACTCAATCACTGGAAACAGCTTTTAAAGAGTTATTCGACTTACCATTTGGGATTTTGGTGGCTGTATTCTTATTGTTATCTGCTTTAGCGCACGCAATTATCGCTTTGCCTAACAAGACTAACGCTATCTACAATGCTGATTTGGAAAAAGGCATCAACCGTTTCCGTTGGTATGAATACGCTCTAAGTTCTTCCGTCATGATTGTTTTGATTTCTACGCTGTTTGGTATTTATGATATTGGATCGTTGATTCTAATATTCTTAATTAATGCCAGCATGAATCTTTTCGGTCTATTGATGGAACAAGTCAATGCTGGAAAAGAAAAGAAAGATATTAAATGGAGCGCTTTCGTCTTCGGATCAGTTGCTGGTCTAGCTCCTTGGGTTGTCATTATTCTCTATATGGTCGGTAATGGTAACTATGATATGGTTCCTTGGTTTGTTTGGGCAATCGTCGGTACATACTTCGTTGCTTTCAACACCTTCCCTATCAACATGATTTTACAATACAAGGGTGTTGGTAAATGGAAAAACTATCTATATGGCGAAAGAGTATATATCATTTTAAGCTTAGTCGCTAAAACATTATTGGCTTGGTTAGTTCTGTTTGGAGCTATGCAACCATAAAACATTCAGTTAAAACAAAAACAACCTTTGCGGGTTGTTTTTTTCTTTTGTGGATTAATTTTTTAAAAAACCAGAAACAACATGGCGGTAATGATGCTCATGTAAATTATTGAGACTAAAGTGTACTTTAAAATATATGTTTTAGCGCTTTTTGAGAAATCTCTAAGAATGTATTTAAATGATATTAAGCTGGCTAATGAAGCGATCAAGGTTCCCATTGCTCCTACATTGACTCCTTGCAATAAAGCTTTTACGTAAGTGGAATCTGTGAAAGTTGAAAGCAGTACGGCCGCAGGAACGTTGGAAATAAACTGTGAAGTAGCCAAGGATGTGAAGTAAACTTTAGTTTCTGAAGATAGTAACCCAGACAAAAAATTACCGATATTTGTCATTTGGCTTAAATTGCCGGTAATGATAAAAAATGACAGAAAGGTGAGTAACAGATACCAATCGACCCGTTTAAAAAGGTGTCTTGCAAAAATCAATCCCAGTACTACAGTTATTATGAATGTATATAATAAAGGCATAACTTTCAGGATTGATAATAAAGCATTCAACAATATTAATAAGTACCAGAATAATTTCTTAATATCAACTTTAGGTTCTTTTATGTTATGAACAACATTTTGTTTGGGAAAAACTAAAATCGTCGTCACAATTATTAACACTCCACCCATAATGGTAATTGGCAAGGTCATCCCGATAAATTCAGAAAACCCCAATTGATAATGCGCATACAAATAGATATTTTGTGGATCACCCATAGGCGTCAAAGCACTACCGAGATTAGCCGCTATTGTCTGCAAGATTATCATCATTATCAAATGTTTTTCCATATTTACATGTTTAAAAACAAAGATTGAAAAGGGTATAAGCGTCAATAATACTGCATCATTGGTCAAGAACATCGATAAAACGAATGTGGTCAAAACGATTGATAATGCAATAAACCTCATATTTTTAAAATGCACAACCAATTTTGTGGCGACAAAATAGAAAAAATGGCTCTCGAATATACCAGCTACAGCTAACATTATCGTGAACATGACTACTAAAACTTTATAATTAATGTAATCCAAATATTCTTTTGATGGCGGAATTATAAACATTGTAATTATCGCTAGAATAACAGCCACTAAAAAGACTTTGTCCTTAAGAATAAGATAAGATAACTTTCTCATAACTACCTCTTGTATTTTATCGCCAAGAGATATTATACACTTTTATTTTAAAATTAAAATAGAGAAAATCGCCTTCTAAATCAAAGTAAAATATTTATATTTGTTTCTATTTTTATGACATTACACAGATTAAGTTAAATGGAGTATTTTGTAATATATTGATGGAGTATTTTGCACTATTTAAGGTAAGACTTTTACCAATTAATTATTTGCGTTTATATATAATTCCAATTTTTGTTAGAATTTCATTCCTATTCATAGTATCAATCCAATTGCCATTTCCACTTGTCTAATCATCCTATTGAATTTTCTTGCAAGAACTTGCATTATTATTCAACTCATTACAAATAGAGCATTTTTGAAATTATTAATGGCGTATTTTGCAATATATCAATCAAGTATTTTCCATTTAAATTTGATATTATCAATACCAATGTGCATATTGTCACTAATTCATTGTGCAATTTGTGATGATGTAGCTATTTCGCAAATATCACAATCATTGATTATATGATTTAATTTAGTCCAAATGAAATAGTATACTGTATTGCTGGAACAAAGAATTATTCAGACGATGAGTTCAAAGAATGTCGTTTTGAATTCTTAAGTACTGAACCAGTCGTTTTGGAAACATAACACGAACCCGATGGCTTAACTAAGATGTTTACCCTAATTGTGTTGATATAATTTTAAGAGAATTGATGTTCCCCCATTCAAACAAAATATATGCTTAGTGCATATATTGATGTTTCCACATTGCGCATAAAACGAAAAAAGAAGCATTCAACCCTAATATGAGGGGTTCAATGCTTCTAGTTTTATTGTATGAATGGCTTTGTTAAGACGTTTTTAAAGAAAGCAATGTGACACTTTCAACGTGTGTTGATAAGACAAAATGGCTTGCAATATGAACCTTGTTTGTATCAAAGAAACATCAAAGTCAGCAAAAATATGTTTACCTTTACATGGTTGAAAACCTTGTATAATACCAAAGTAACATATTTTATGGATCAAATGAACCCGTTAATCCTTATAGCCTGAATGGATCATCATTTAAAAGAAAGTGTTTCAAACCGATAGTAGTAATGCCATAATCATCTTTTCTAACATCAATGTTATCTCTTACAATAATGAATTTCCTAAATGAGTCATCGACATTTAGAAAAGGTCTAATCTCTTGCTTGACCTTTTCGGTACTTGGTAAATGATATGCCGATTGAACATAGATTTTATCATTGGTAATATTTGCAACAAAATCAATTTCTAGAGATTTTCTTACATAGTTGCCATTTTCGTTTTTCTCACTGACTTCAACAACCCCGATATCAACATTATATCCTCTATGAATAAGTTCATTAAAAATGATATTTTCCATCATGTGAGTGTCTTCTAATTGCCTGAAGTTTAAACGGGCATTTCTAAGTCCCATGTCTACAAAATAGTATTTTGACGGTGTATTAATATACTTTCTTCCTTTAATATCATATCGGTTAGTTTTCTTGATTAAAAATGTATCCTCTAGTATATCCAAATAACTTTCTATCGTATTTCTTGAAAGTGTTTCTTGTTTCACACTTTTGAACGTATGTTCTATCTTTGATGGATTGGTCAGAGAACCAATAGATGAAGAAACGATATTAAGAAGCGTCTCTAACTGCGAGTCATTTCTAATCCCATATCTTTCTTTGATATCTTTAATGTATATTTCATTAAACAAATCTTTTAAGTACTTAGACTTTTGCTCATTTGTTCTTCTCGCTAATACAAAGGGCATCCCACCATAAATGATATATTCATTCCATGCAGTATCAAAGTCTTTACCTCGAGCATCGTAATATTCCTTAAAAGTTAGCGGAGACACATAAATTTGATCGCCTCTTCCTCTAAACTCTGTAATCACATCTCTCGATAAAAATCTAGAATTTGAGCCGCTTACATAAACGTCTAAATTCTTGATTTTCAACCACCCATTTAAAAGCGGTACAAATCGGCCAACTTGTTGAATTTCATCTACAATCAAATAATACATTTGATCGTCTTTAATCAATGATTTAACGTGATTATTTAATACATGAGCGTCTGTTAGATATTCATTTTCTAAATCTTCTAAGGAAATTCTTATAATATGATCTTCATTGACACCCGATGAAATAAGATAGTCGAAAAATATTTCATTTAACAAATAAGATTTTCCACATCTTCTTATACCCGTGATTATTTTGATCATTTTGTTATGCATTTTACTAATTAGCTCATTAAGATATTTGTCTCTATTAATTCTCATTTTATAACCTCTATTGAATTTTTTTACATGTTCTTGCGTTTTTATTCAATACAATATTAACATAAAAACTTATTTATATCAATAGCCATTTCCACTTATCTAATCATCCTATTGAATTTTTTCGCAAGAAATTGAATCTTTATTCAACGATTGTGAAGATTTTTACTTATTTATTGGTTTGGTGTGAACAATCCGCCACTTTTAATTAGTCACACCAAGAATTCGAGAAAAGTATAATTAATATTTTAGTCGCAATCTGTTTTAAGCATATTAATCCGTAAAGAAATTTGTAAACGTTGAGTTGTTTCTTTTTTGGGCAACTGCGAAAAAAGAGCATTTAACCCAATTTTAAGGGGTTAGATACTTCTTGTTCTATTGTATGAATGCCTAATTTTAGCTGTTCTTAATTAAAGCAATGCAACACTCTCAACATACGTTCAAACAATCGGATTACTAACAAAATCAACATTGTGTATATCAAAGAAACATCAAAATAGTTTCAAATATGTTTTTACAAAAATAAATCAATTAACTCTCTAGTTCTTCTCCAATCATCTTTACACTTAATTAAGAAATCCACTCCTTCCTTTGTAATGGAGTAATACTTTCTCTTTGGCACATTATCGTTTTTCACCCAATAAGATATGATGTAACCAAATTTTTCTAATCTCTGAAATGTTGTATAAAGTGTAGCCTCGTTTAAAAATAGACTTTGCTCAGTTTTTGTTTCAATTATCTTGTTTATCTTATAACCATATAAATCCTCAGCTGAAAGGACTGAAAGAATAATCTTCTCAGTGTATCCGCGTAATGTGTCACCGAATATGACATTCTTATTATCGCTCATAGATTATTCTTTCAACTACTCTTATTAATCGGGAGTGCATAGTTAAGTAAAAAACACCAATACCATTAACAAAGATAGGAATATGTAAACTAATTCTGTATTCTGACACAAATAAAAGCAAGAATTGTGAGATAATGAACCCTATAATCAGGATTAAATACAATGAAACCCATAATTTAAGAGAAAAATTCTTAGTAAACAGTAAATATACTCCTATAACAAATGAGCAAATCAATACAATGTATATCGGTAAAATTGCATGGTCATATCCGTCTTCAAACAAGTATACCCATAAATGAATCGAATCAACAAGTATTAATTCACCTTGAAAATCTAGGCTTGGAATCAAATCATATACCTGCACATTACTTATCAAAATCATTATCAAAATCATTATCATAATTATGAACATTATAAAGGTCCTAATGAATGAAAAACTACTTTTACTAAAAAGCTTTATTTTCGTTTTTTTATTAGCAACACTGATTTTTGTTTTGTCATTAACAATATCATTTTTAGATTTGCTATTGACTATAGCAAGTAAAAGAGGATACCCAATGATAGTTATACCTAATAATAATGAACCAATAAAAATTATAATTACAAACCACAATGGAGTTATTTTAGCTAACCAATCGAAAACACTAATACTAGAAGAATCTAAAAGCAACCTAAAGAATAGATCCCAATTTGCCAATGAAAATGAAACAACTAATAGTGCACTTGAATAGTATAGAAATTTAACAATTGATTTGTTTCGATTATGTTTTGAAACTTCAGAATCAATGTTATCTTTATTTCTACCATTCAATTCTAAATTTGAAAGTTCAACTGTAAAATATATAAAAGCACTTGCAAAGAAAAAATATCCGATTGGACTAAAAAAGAACATAAAAACGATTCCTGTTAATACTGTTAATAATAGAATCATAAGTCTCTTTTTATACCAATTTAGTGGATTAATTGATAAATCGTTCATCATTAATAAAGCAAAACTACCTGTAAGAGCAACTGTTTCATTGTAAGCGTCTTCATTATTCATTCCAGAGGAAATAAGTTCGTTATAACGTTCTATTAAATTAGATGAGATTTCATCAATTACGTCACTTCTACTTTTAAATTTATACTTTTTTACTTCATTTTCTACGTACATTCTAATTCTGTTTTGCATAGTTTACCTCCAATTAAAATTTACCTAGCCTGCCTAGGTATATTATACATTATAATATAATCGAAATCAATAGAGAAAATTGGCTTTATTTTTAGTTTTCAAACTCAAACAGACTCAAGGATCTAACTTCAGAAATCAATAAGTTAGAGCTTGAGCATGTAAAAAATTACGACACCAGAAAACGCATGGACAAGATCAATGAAATACTCGGACAAAAGCATCTTATCATCGATGAACTAGACTCAGATATTTTACGGTCATTTATATACAAAATGATCTCTGTGAGTCCAAATGAGATCGTATATTGCATCGCAGGAACTAAGAATTATTCCGATAAAGAGTTCAAAGAACGTCGATTAGAGTTCTTAAAAACCGCCCCAATCGTTGTGGGAACATATCACACACCCGATGGCTTAACTAAGATGAAATATCGGGTTGAAGTGATATAATTTTTTAGAAAATTGATGTTTCCACACACGAGAAATTATATGCTTAGAGCATATGTTTATGTTTCCACAACGATTTTTGTATGTTTCCACATTACACAAAAAGTAAAAAAAGAAGCATTTAACCCTGTTTTAGGGGGTTAGATGCTTCAACTACTATTATATGAATGGCTTTATTAAGCGGTTTTTAATGAAAGCAATGTGATAGACTCAACGTGAGATGTCTGAGGGAACATATCTACTGGTGCAATACGATTAATTCGATAATTCTTTTCCAATAAATACTCCAAGTCTCTTTGTAGAGTGGCTGGATTACATGAAATATAGATAATCTTAGGAATTTTCATGTCGATTATTGTGTTCAACAATTCTTTTGAACACCCTTTTCTCGGCGGATCAACAATAATTGCGTCAAAATTAAAGCCTTTCCATTTTAATAGCACTTCATCTACATGACCTAATTCAAACAAAGCATTTTTGATCCCGTTTATTCTGGCATTTCTTTTGGCGTCTGTCACTGCAGATTTTACTATTTCTACACCAAAAACCTTATTTACTTTATCCGCGATTGACAAAGCAATCGAACCAATGCCACAATATGCATCAATTACTCTTTCAGTGCCGTTGAATTTTGCAAATTCAATCGCTTTTTTATAAAGTCTTTCAGCTTGGAGAGTATTAACCTGGAAGAATGATCTGAATCCTATTTCGAATTTCTTGCCAAGGATTTCATCCACAATATATTCTCTGCCGAACACCAATCTGATTTCTTCGTCAGAAAAACCACTTTCATCAAGAGTTTTGCTGATACCTATACCTTTTATCTCGGGAATGCTATCTGTCAAGGATTTGACAAAATCATTTTCATGAGGTATTAAGTCGGTGTTAATATTGATAAGAAGAGATATCTCCTTATTTTTGCTGGATTCTCTAATTACTGCGGATTTCAAAACACCGGTATTCTTAATGGCGTCATAAGCTGGAATTTGATATTGGTTCGCTAAGTTTCTCAGTAGATTCAAAACTTCAAATGACTTCTTCTGCATAATATGACACTCTTGCAAATCTACTACATGGTGAGATTTAGCTTTGAAGAAACCGACTTTAATTCCTTTTGGACCTTGAGCAAACTTTATCTCGACTTTATTGCGATAATGATAAGGGTTTACCATTGCTGTAATTTCTTCGACAGTGATATCTTTTTGATCAAGTTTTTTTACCATCAGTTCAATTCTATATTTTTTAAAAGCGGCTTGAACGTCATAATCCATATGCATCAATTCACACCCACCGCAATCAGAAAAATGCTTGCATTTAGGAGCTTGGCGATAAGGACTGCGATTCAGTCTCTCGATAACTTTTCCAAAACCATAACTTTTCTTTCTCTCTATAATTTCAATTCGGGCAGCTTCTCCTTTTAACAAGTCCTCAACAAAAACAGTGTAACCGTCATCTAACTTAGTCACACCTAATCCATCATGAGTCAAATCCACTGCACGAACTACATATATGTTGTTATCCGACATCTTCATTCCTTCCCAATTAAATAATATTTAAGCATACTTGTCTTAATATATTATATCACACTTCGTAAAAAAATGCTTGCTTTTAAAAAAATAAAGCCGGTCACGCCAACCGGCTTTATCGAGAGAAATATGTCAAATCATTCTACTATTATTTTTACAATGTCGCCATCAGCTGATTTAACATTGACGATTTCACCGACAACTCCTGAATTAATCATGTTAATCAATTCGTCGACATCAATATCAAAATCTTCAGTATCGATTTTCATCATCTTTTTATTCTTTAATAATTTTGCGAATTCAATTGGAATTTCAATTTTAACTTCATCGCCATCAGCTGAATCAACCAATATTCTTAACATACGAAACTGATTTTTCTTGGAAACAAGATTTGTTTCTACAACTTCCGCTTCTTCTCCTTTAGAAATAGCGGCCAACAATTTTTCTGCTTGTTCAGCGTTTATCACATTTTTAGATAATAATTCCAGTATCTTCATTCTTTCTTCTCTAAGATCGTTTTTTCCCATTTTTCTAACCTCCCTATTTTAATTTCGCCAATAAATCTGCGGCTTGTTCGGCTGTAATTTCGCCATTGTCAATTTTGTTCAAAATATCTACTCT
>JAVEWC010000016.1:0-14190 GCA_034004745.1 Candidatus Izemoplasmatales bacterium
ACAGTTCTTTCGGCAATTCTAGCTGAATTTAAGTCACCCTTCTTAGCAAAGGTAATCAATTTTTCTACTGTTCTTCTAATTTCTTTAGCTTTAACAACAGAAGTTTCAATCTTACCATGCATAATCAGTTGTGTAGCCAAATCACGAATAAGTGCTTTACGGTTAGCGCTATTACGATTAAGTTTTGTATATCCTCTCATGATTTCCTCCTATCGATTAGTGTTTAGCTAAGCTTAAATTCATCTCTTCAAGCTTTTGCTTAACTTCTTTCAATGATTTTTTACCTAGGTTTCTAACTCGCATCATGTCTTCTTCGCTCTTTTCGATAAGTTCGCCAAGAGTATTGATGCCAGCTCTCTTCAAGCAGTTGTAAGAACGAACGGAGAGGTCTAGATCTTCAATCGGTTTTTCCAGGTTTCTATTGGTTTCTTCAGTCTTTCTTTCAACCATGTAATCGTCATCCACTTTAGCTTGGGAAAGATCGATGATTGTCTGTAAGTGGTCCATCAGCATTTTCGCTGCGGTGCCAATAGCGTCTTTTGGATTGATTGAACGGTTAGTCCACACTTCCATAATTAACTTGTCGTAATCACCTGAGTCTTCGACTCTGGTCTTTTCGACAGTGTAGTTCGCTCTTGTAATCGGTGTATAGATACTATCAATTGCGATATCGTTGACATCGTCGGTATAAGCTGCATTAAGCTTGGAAGAAACATAGCCATTGCCACGTCTAGCCTTCATATGCATTCTTAAAACGCCTTTGTTGATATGGCAGATGTAGTGGTTTGGATTCATGATTTCCACTTCTTCATCGCAAACGATGTCGGAAGCGAAAACATCTCCAGGACCTTCTACTGATAATTCCAAACGTTTTTCAACATCGGAATCTTCATTGTCAATTGATAATATAACACCTTTAAGATTGAGAATAATCGTAGTTACGTCTTCAACGACACCTTCAATCGGTGTGAATTCATGAACTACGTTTTCAATGTTGACGTTAACGATTGCTGCACCAGGTAATGAAGACAATAAAACTCGTCTCAAAGAATTACCTATTGTGATACCGTATCCTCTTTCAAGAGGCGAAATAACGAATTTACCATAATTGTCTTCGATTTCTACAGTTTCTGTCTTTGGTTTTTCGAATTTCAAGTCCTTCATAAATTACCTCCTACCCGCGTGGTCGTTTTGGTGGACGACATCCGTTGTGCGGAACTGGTGTAACATCTTTGATTGCTGTGATTTCCAAACCTGCAACTTGCAAGCTTCTGATAGCGGCTTCTCTACCTGGTCCTGGTCCCTTAACTTCAACTTCGACTTTAATAACACCATTGTCCATAGCGGCTTTAGCTGCTGCTTCTGATGCCAATCCAGCTGCGAAAGGAGTTGATTTACGGCTACCCTTATAACCAATAGCTCCTGAAGAACTCCAAGATATAGCATTACCTTTTGGATCAGTAATTGTGATAATTGTATTGTTGAAAGTCGAATGAATATGGGCGATCCCAGTCGGAATATTCTTTTTCACACGACGTTTAGTTTTAATATTACGTGCCATTTAATTCATATCTCCCTTCTTATTTCTTCTTGTTAGCTACTGTTTTTCTAGGACCCTTACGAGTTCTAGCGTTGTTGCGTGTATTTTGACCGCGTACTGGTAAACCTTTACGATGTCTCAAGCCACGGTAGCTACCGATTTCTTGCAGACGTTTGATGTTCATAGCGACATCACGTCTCAAGTCACCTTCAACTGTATATTTTTGTACTTCTTGACGAATTTTTACTACTTCTTCATCTGTTAAATCTTTAACGCGTTTATCTTCAGAGATACCGCAAGCAGCCAAAATTTCTTCAGCTCTTGTCTTGCCGATACCGTATACGTATGTTAAAGCGATAACAACTCTTTTTTCTCTAGGAATGTCTACTCCTGCGATACGTGCCATTGTTCCCTCCTATTAACCTTGTCTTTGTTTATGTTTCGGATTTTCGCAAATGACAAGAACATTGCCATTGCGTTTGATTATTTTACATTTATCACAGATTTTTTTTACAGATGGTCTTACTTTCATACCATTACCTCCTTAAAATCTTTCCTCTAATATTTTTTATTTCATTCGATATGTGATGCGACCACGTGTTAAGTCATAGGTTGAAAGTTCAACCTTTACTTTATCACCTGGTAAAATGCGTATGTAATTCATACGGATTTTACCAGAAACGTGTCCGATTATGCGGTGTCCGATTTCTAGCTCAATTATAAATTGCGCATTGGGCAAAACTTCTACTACCGTTCCGTTCATTTCTATGACGTCATCTTTTTTTGCCAAATAAATCACTCCCCTTTTTTTGTCAAGATTTCGTAACCTTCTTCAGTAATCAAAATCGAATGCTCGAAATGAGCCGATAGTGACCTGTCTTTGGTTATCGTCGTCCAACCGTCAGATAATACTCTGACTTCCTTACTGCCTAAATTGATCATCGGTTCAATCGCTAAAGTCATTCCTGGCTTTAAAACAATACCTCTGTTAGGCAAACCATAATTGGGAATTTGCGGATCTTCATGCAGGGCTCTGCCCAAGCCGTGACCGACAAATTCTCTCACTACGCTGAACCCCAAGGATTCGGCGTGCACTTGTATTGCATGGGATATGTCGGATAGTCGATTGTTGGGTTTGGCAAATTCCAAACCTTTGAAAAGACTTTCTTCCGTCCCTTTCAGCAAGCGCTTTGCATCTTCGGATATTTCCCCGCATGCATATGTCCACGCGCTATCGCCATGATAACCCTTATATTGAGCCCCGATGTCAACGGAGACAATGTCGCCGTTCTTTAAGATCTTGGCTGAATTAGGGATGCCATGCACGACTTCCTCGTTTATCGATATGCATGCAGATGCGGGGAATCCGTTATAATTCTTAAATGAGGGAATAGCTCCATTACTAACGATAACACTTTCAATCAGTTCATCCAATTGCTTGGTTGAGAGACCTGGTCTAATCGCATTTTTGGCAGCTTCATGTGCCAATGCGACGATTCTACCGGCTTCTTTCATCAATTCAATTTCACGAGCGGATTTGATTGTTACCATTATTTCTCACCTAATATTTTAATGATGTCTTGAAAAACCTTATTTGTCGACTGTTCGCCGTCAATTACCGTCAGAAGTCCTTTTTCCAAGTAATAATCAAGTAACGGTTTGGTTTTTTCGTTGTAGATAGCTAAACGATTCATGACTGATTCTTCTAAATCATCAGGTCTTTGGATTAACCCTTGACCACAATGGTCGCAGACTCCTTCAAGCTTCGGCGGATGATTTTCCGTGTGATAGGTATGCCCGCAATTTAGGCAAACTCTTCTTCCGGCCATCCGGTTAAGCAAGACTTCATCCTTGACTTCAACGTTGATTACTGCCGTCAAACCGATATTGAGTCTCGCAAGCATCTGATCCAAAGCTTCAGCTTGGGTTCTGGTGCGAGGATATCCGTCCAACATGAAACCATCAGGGTAATTCTTTTGTTTTAAAATCTCCCAGACGATGTCATTTGTCATCTTGTCGGGAACCAAATTCCCTTGATCAAGATATTTTTTGGCTTCTATACCAATAACTGATCCCTTCTTGATTTCATCACGGTAGATGTTACCGGTTGAAATATGAGTCAGGTGGTAATGTTTAAGCAATTTTGTTGATTGGGTTCCTTTACCAGCTCCTGGTTTACCCATAATCAGTAGATTAATCATTTTCGAACTATCTCATAAATCCAGCATAGGCTTTTTCTTGAGTGTCAGTTTCGATTTGTTTAGCTGTTTCCAAAGCCACACCGACGATAATCAAGAGTGATGTACCACCGATTTGGGCATAAGTATGCCCTAAAACCATCGAAGTGATGATTGGCAGTGCTGCGATTATCACCAGGTAAATCGCACCGATGACTGTGACTCTGAACAATACTTTGGTAATATAACTTTCGGTTTCGAATCCTGGTCTAACCCCAGGTATATACGCGTTTTGTTTGTTCAAGTTTTCCGCTATTTGTTCCGGTTTTACCAGAATGAAAGAATAGAAGAATGTAAAAATGAAGATTAAAACGATGTATAACACAAAACCAATCGGTTGATTATACGCAAAGATTTGGTTAATCCAGTTACTTGCTGTCGGCGAAACGTTGATATATTGGAATATCGTCGTTGGCAAAGACAGGATGATTGATGCGAAGATAACCGGAATAACTGAAGCTGTGTTTAATTTGATTGGAACGTTTGATTCAGACGCTCCTTTGAATTTAGCGCTTCCTGGACGGTTGGCATATTGGATTGGAATCTTTCTGACCGCAACTTGCATATAGGTGATACCTACCAAAACGATGACGAACATTAAAATGCTGACACCGAATAATAAATAACCTGCCAGTGCGCCTTGACCAGAGAAGACGTTTCCTGCCAACGCATTGCTTGGATCGGCGATATAGTATTGTACTAAGGATGCGATGGTTCCAGGGAAGGAAATGACAATCCCCGCAACGATTAACATTGAAGAACCGTTACCGATACCCTTGATTGTGATTTGATCGGCTAACCAAATCATGAAAGCTGTACCAGCTGTTAAAACTACCGCAATATAGAAATATACCAAGAACCATAAACCTGTGTTCGGTCCTACCCAGGAAGTAACACTTCCGAGGAATAATTGATCCTGCGAATTATGGAAAGCGAAGGTCATAGCTAAAGCTTGGATAAAAGCTAGGACAATTGCCAGATATCTTGTAAGTCTTGATGTTTTTTGTCTTCCGACTTCACCCTCTTCACTCCATTCTTTTAAAGCTGGAATGATGTCCATCTGTAAAATCTGGACGATGATTGAAGCGGTAATGTATGGACTGATACCCAAAGCGACGATTGAATAGTTACGCAATGCGTCCCCGGAAATCGAGTTGACGATTCCCAAGAAACCGCTGTTGTCAAACAGTGATGATAAACTTGAAGCGTCAATTAAAGGCATTGTCACATAAGTAAGTAATTTGAAAACTAGAAAGGCCAATAATGTGAAACCAATTTTCTTCAAGACTTCCTTATTAGTGAAAATCTTTTTTAAAGTTTCCATTATATCACCTCTACCACGCCACCAGCATCTTCAATAGCTTTTTTTGCAGAAGCTGAAAATTTGTGTGCTCTGACAGTCAGTTTAACTTCTAATTTTCCTTCGCCTAGTATTTTAACTCCGCTTAATTGCTTGCTGATAACTCTGTCGTTCAATAAAACTTCAGGAGTTATGATCATGCCAGCTTCATAAGCATTTAAGTCGTGTAAGTTTACGATAGCGTATTCCTTGCGGAAAGGATTGGTGAATCCTTTTTTAGGAAGACGTTTGAATAATGGAGTTTGTCCACCTTCAAATCCCAGTCTTACGCCGCCGCCAGTACGGGAATTTTGTCCCTTTTGACCGCGTCCAGCAGTTTTACCAGTACCTGAACTTGTGCCACGACCAACACGTTTTTTATAGTGAGTTGCACCTGGATTAGGTTTTAATTCATGTAATGTCATTTTTTGCACCTCCTATTTCTTTACTTCTTCGACTTTAACTAAGTGACCGACAGTATTCACCATACCTCTGATCATTTCGTTATCTTCCAAAACTACGGAAGAATTTCTTTTAGTAAGTCCTAAAGCTTTGATTGTTTTTACTTGATTAGGTTTTTTACCCATCAAACCTTTTACTAAGGTAACTTTAATTTGCGCCATTAGCCTCTTACCTCCTCAGGTTTGATTCCTCTCATTTCCGCAACAGATTCAACTGTTCTTAAGGATTTTAGCCCTTCTGCAGTTGCTCTTACGATATTGATCGGTGAATTTGATCCTAGGGATTTAGAAAGTACGTCTTCTACTCCGGCTAATTCAAGTACGGCACGAACAGGGCCGCCGGCGATAACACCGGTACCTTCTGCCGCTGGGCGTAAGAATACTTTGCCAGCGCCGTATTTACCTGTAACTGAATGCGGAATTGTCGTTCCGTTCATCGGTACGGTAATAATATTTTTTTCTGCGTCTGCGATTGCTTTTTTGATAGCGTCTGGAACTTCACTGGCTTTACCGGTTCCGAATCCAACTTTACCTTTTCTATCGCCTACAACTACAAGAGCTGAGAAACTGAAACGTCTACCACCTTTAACTACTTTGGTAACACGGCCGATGCTTACAACTCTTTCTTCATAAAGTTTTACTTCTTTTTTAGCTGAATGAGGTTTTCTTCCTCTTTTATTGTTACGAGCATTATCTTCCATATTAGATTACCTCCTTCATTAGAATTCCAGCCCTGCTTCTCTAGCAGCGTCGGCTAAGGCTTTGACTCTACCGTGATATAAATATCCACCACGATCGAAAACCACTAATTTAACATTTTTTTCAATTGCTCTTTCAGCAACTAATTTACCAACTAATTTTGCGCCTTCGACATTGCCGCCGGTGCTTCCTTCGATTTCCCTAGAGTTTGCTTGAGCTAATGTAATTTGGTTTACGTCATCAATGATTTGTGCGTAAATTTGTTTGTTAGAACGAAAAACATTCAAACGTGGTCTTTCAGGAGTTCCCTTGATTTGGAATCTCATGCGACGATGTCTTTTTTGTCTTTGAGCGTTTTTATCTACTGAATTAAACATATTTTCACCTTAGCTAATTACTTAGCTGTTTTTCCTTCCTTGCGACGTACATGTTCATCTCTGTATCTGATACCTTTTCCAAGGTATGGTTCAGGTTGACGAACCTTACGAACGTTAGCCGCAAATTCACCGACCATTTGCTTGTCGGCACCTTTTACATGAACTTCGGTATTCTTAGGGATTTCAATTGTAAGGCCTTCCGGGATAGTCATTTCCACAGGATTTGAGTATCCGACGTTAAGCACTAATGTTTTTGCATCTTTTAGTTGGGCACGATATCCGACACCTTTGATTTCGAGGACTTTTGTATAGCCTTCACTTACACCAATAACCATATTATTCAATAACGCTCTTGTCGTCCCGTGAAGGGCCTTGATGCGTAATGAATCATTTGGTCGGGTTACAGAAATTTCGTTATTTTCAACTTTAATTCCGATATTCTTATCGAAAGTAAAGCCAAGTTGACCTTTAGGACCTTTTACTGTAACGTGATTGTTTTTCGCAATCTCCAAAGTAACGCCTGCAGGAACTTGTATCGAATGATTACCAATTCGACTCATAATTTTCTTGCACCTCTTCCTTTATTTTCTATTACCATACGTATGCTATTACTTCGCCACCAACTTTATTTTTTCTAGCGTCTCTATCGGTCATAATACCTCTAGAAGTAGAAATGATAGCTATTCCCAGTCCATTAAGAACTTGAGGAAGGTCATCCGTTTTAGCATACACACGTAAACCAGGTTTGGAAATTTTCTTCAAACCTCTAACAACTCTTTCATCATTAACTAAATATTTTAAACTTACTCTTAGAGTACCTTGTACTCCGTCATCGATGCGGACAAAATCAGAAATGTAACCTTCTTGTTTTAAAACATTGAGGATTTCCATTTTTAATTTTGATGCCGGGACATCAACAGTTTTATGTTTCATTTGATTTGCGTTGCGAATTCTTGTTAACATATCCGCAATTGGATCTGTCATGACCATATTAATAATGCCTCCTTCCTTGATTATCGGAATTAATCTTTCTCATAATTTACTACCAACTTGCTTTTTTTACACCAGGGATTTGACCCTTGTAAGCCAATTCTCTGAAACAAACACGACATAATTTGAATTTACGATATACAGAATGAGGACGTCCACAACGTTCGCATCTTGTATAGTTTCTTACTGGAAATTTTGATCCACGTTTACAACTTACAATCTTAGATGTTTTTGCCATTTGTGCGCCTCCTTATTTTCTGAAAGGCATGCCGAATAATTTTAGTAATTCGAATGCTTCCTGGTCTGTTTTAGCTGTGGTTACGAACACGATGTCCATACCACGGATTTTTGAGATTTTATCGTAGTTTATTTCCGGGAAAATCAATTGTTCTTTGATACCTAGAGTGTAGTTGCCTCTACCGTCGAAACCTTTAGGGTTAACGCCTCTGAAGTCTCTAACTCTTGGTAAAGCGATAGTTACTAACTTGTCAAGGAAATCATACATTCTGTCGCCTCTTAATGTGACTTTGCAGCCGATTGGCATGCCTTCACGAAGTTTGAATGTTGCGATTGATTTCTTAGCTCTGGTAACAAGTGGTTTTTGTCCAGTGATTAAGGTTAATTCATTAACAGCATCATCTAATACTTTAGGATTTGCAACTGCATCTCCAACACCAATATTAATTACAATCTTGCTGACTCTTGGACTTTCCATGATGGAAGAATAATTGAATTTTTCCATTAATGCTGGTGTGATTTCACTTTTGTATTTTTCTTGTAATCTATTCATATTTTTCTCCCTTCACTTAGTCTATAACTTTGCCAGATTTTTTTGCGAATCTGACTTTCTTTGTTACTTCTTTTTTCTTGACGGTTTCAGTTACTGTTTTATAACCGATTCTTGTCGGTGCTTTTTCCTTCGGATCAAGCAACATGACGTTGGATGCATGAATTGGTTTTTCAATTTCAACGATACCGCCATCAGGATTAACTTGAGAAGGTTTTAAATGTTTTTTGATTTTAGTCAAGCCTTCGCCTTCAAGTACAACACGGTCAGTCTTTGTTAAGACTCTGATGATTGTTCCTTGTTTGCCTTTGTCTTGACCGGAGATTATTACGACTTTGTCGCCTTTTTTAAGTTTCATATCATCTCTCCTCCTTATAATACTTCTGGAGCTAGAGAAACTATTTTTGTAAACTCTTGGTCTCTTAACTCTCTTGCAACAGGTCCGAAAATACGAGTTCCCTTAGGGGATTTGTCGTCTTTGATGATTACTGCTGCGTTGTCATCGAATTTAATATAGGATCCATCTGCACGAAGGATTTCTTTTTTAGTACGTACTATAACTGCTTTAACCACGTCGCCTTTTTTAACCAATCCGCCTGGAGTAGCGCTTTTTACAGTTGCCACGATGATGTCACCGATACTAGCGTATTTACGACTTGTACCGCCTAAAACTTTGATGGTAAGAATTTCTCTTGCGCCGGAATTGTCCGCGATTTTAAGTCTTGTTTCTTGTTGTATCATAATAATACCTCCAAAATCCTAAACTTCTTCGTGTCTTTCCACAATTTCAATTAAACGGAAACGTTTAGTTGCTGAAAGTGGACGGCACTCTGTTATTCTTACGATATCTCCCATTTTAGCTTCATTATTTTCATCATGGGCTCTGAATTTTTTAGAAGAAATTACTCTTTTTCCATACAATGGATGTGTTTTATAAGTGGTCACTAGAACTGTGATTGTCTTGTCATTTTTGTCAGATACGACAGTTCCGGTAAAAACTTTTCTATTAGTTTTTAGTTCCATATTCATTTCCTCCTTATTTGCTTTCTCTCTCAGTAAGAACGGTTTTCATACGAGCAATGGTTTTTTTAATAGTTGAAATACGTGCAGTATTTTCCAATTGACCAGTCGCTTGTTTGAAGCGAAGATCGAATAATTCTTTTTTCAGGTTTTCTATTTCATTTAAAATGGTTGCGGTGTCCATTTCGCGAATTTCTTTAGCGTAAATCATAGAGAATCACCACTTTCTTTCTTGACAAACTTTGTTTTGATAGGCAGTTTGTGAGCGGCTAATCTTAAAGCTTCTTTAGCTACTTCTTCAGGAACTCCGGCAATTTCGAACATGACCATGCCTTCTTTTACAACTGCTACCCATTCTTCCGGTGAACCTTTACCAGATCCCATACGGACTTCCAAAGGTTTTTTGGTTTTGGCCAAATGTGGGAATATTTTAACCCATACTTTACCAACACGTTTCATGTAACGTGTCATTGCGATACGGCAAGCTTCGATTTGACGTGCTGTAATCCAAGCACCTTCAAGAGCTTTAAGCCCGTATTCGCCAAAGGAAATTTCTGCGTTTCCTTTAGTCGGCCCTTCATAGCTAACGCGATGAGGACGACGATATTTTGTTCTCTTAGGCATTAACATATTACTTAGCCTCCTTCTTCTTAGAAGGTAATATTTCCCCTTTATAAATCCATACTTTTACGCCTAATTTACCATAAGTGGTATTAGCTTCAGCCAATGCATAATCGATATCGGCTCTCAAAGTATGCAAAGGAACATTTCCTTCGCTGTATCCTTCGCTACGTGCCATTTCCGCACCGCCAAGACGGCCAGAGATTAAGGTTTTGCAACCTTTAGCTCCTGCTTTCAAAGCTCTTTGAATCGCAACTTTTTGCACTCTTCTGAAAGAAGCTCTGTTTTCCAATTGGAAAGCGATGTTTTCCGCAACTAATCTTGCGTCTTTTTCTGGACGTTTGATTTCCACAACATTCAAGAATACTTGTTTTTTAGTTAATTTTTCTAATTTTTCGACAACAGCCTTTTTAGTTTCGGCATTTCTACCGATAACCATACCAGGTTTTGCTGTATTGACGGTAATGATAACTCGTTTTTTACTTCTTTCAATCTCAATTTTAGAAACGCTAGCGTTTTTGTACAGATCATAGAGTAAATCACGAATTTTAATATCTTCATGCAATAAATCGGCTACTTCGTTTTTATCGGCATACCATCTTGATTCCCAATCAAGAATGATTCCTATACGTTGTCCGATTGGATTAACTTTCTGTCCCATAAAATTCCCATTACTCCTTTTCTGCCACGGTGATGTAAATGTGGCTAGTTCTCTTGAAGATTGAGAAGGCTCTACCTTGAGAATGTGGTTGCATTCTCTTTAAAGTTTTACCTTCACCAACATAAATTTCTTTAACGAATAATTTATCTTGATCAAGTTGGTAATTGTGTTCAGCGTTGGCAACGGCTGACTTCAGGACTTTCTCCACGGCTTTAGATGCGCCTCTTGGAGTGTTTCTCAAAGTTGCGTAAGCATCGCTTACTTTCTTACCTCTGATTAAATCGATAACCAGTTTAACTTTACGAGGTGAAATTCTAATAGTTCTAGCAACAGCTTTAGCTTCCATTGTTATTTACCTCCCTTTACTGCTTTCTTATCCACGTGACCGCGATAAGTTCTTGTCGGAGCGAACTCTCCTAATTTATGACCTACCATGTCTTCTGTAACATAAACCGGAATATGAACCTTACCGTTATGCACACCGATGGTTAAGCCAACGAAGTTAGGGAAAATTGTAGAACGTCTCGACCAGGTTTGAATAACCTTCTTAGAGTTTGTTGCATTTGCTTTTTCCACTTTTTTCATTAAGTGATCATCACAAAATGGACCTTTTTTAATTGAACGTGACATTATGAGTTCCTCCTTCCTTATTTATTTCTGCGTCTAACAATTAATTTACTGCTAGCCTTGTTTTTATTTCTTGTAATCTTGCCAAGAGCGATTTTACCCCAAGGAGTAAGTGGCGCTTTGTGCCCGATTGGTTGTTTACCTTCACCACCACCATGAGGATGATCTACTGGGTTCATAACTGAACCACGAACTGTAGGTCTAACGCCCATATGTCTTTTTCTACCAGCTTTACCGATAGAAACAAGTGATGAGTTCTCGTTGCCGACTTCACCGATGGTTGCGCGGCATTTTCCGAGGATTCTTCTAACTTCACCAGATTTAAGTCTGATCAAGACGTATTTTTCTTCTCTACCCAAGATTTGTGCACTGGTTCCGGCAGCTCTGATCAATTGACCGCCTTTTCCGGGATAAAGTTCGACGTTATGGATTACTGTACCAACAGGGATTTCCATAATTTCCTTGGCGTTACCGACAACGATATCCGCATCTTTACCTGATTGAACCGTCATGCCTACTTCCAAACCTTTTGGAGCGATGATATAACGTTTTTCACCATCCGCATAATTGATCAAGGCGATGTTAGCCGTTCTGTTCGGATCGTACTCGATTGTCGCTACTTTTCCGATGATGCCGTCTTTATTTCTCTTGAAGTCAATGATACGGTATTTTCTTTTAGCTCCCCCAGCTTGATGGCGGACTGTAATTTTTCCTTGGTTGTTTCTACCACCGTTTTTCTTTAAGGTGGTAACTAAGGATTTTTCTGGCTTAGAGGCAGTGATTTCTGTGTAGTCAAGCTTTGACATGCCACGCAAACCATTAGTAGTTGGTTTATACTTGATAATAGCCATTATTTAAACTCCTTCCATTACGCTGTGAAGATGTCGATTTTGTGGCCTTCTTGTAAAGTCACAATTGCTTTTGTAACAGCAGCGGTAAAGCCGGAGTATTGACCTACTCTTTTTGCTTTTGCTTTTGTATTAACGACATTCACTTTTTCTACTTTGACGTTAAAGATAGCTTCGATAGCTTCTTTGATTTGAATTTTATTGGCTTTTCTGTCAACTTCGAAAGTATATTTTCTTTGTTCAGCCAATTTAGTTGATTTTTCAGAAACGATTGGGCGTTTGATTACTTGATATTTATCCATATTAACTCAAAACCTCCTCAATCTTTTCTAAAGCTTCTTTGGTCATAACAAGTTTATTGGCATTCAATATGTCATAAACGCTGATATGATTGTAAAGGATTGTTCTCACGTTTGGTAAGTTTCTGGTTGATGTATTGATCAAATCTGAATCTTCACCCAAAACAACGACGATTTTTCCTTCTACCTTTAAATTGTTTAATACGGTAACCATTTCCTTGGTTCTATGAGAAGCTAAGATGATTTCTTCTACCGCTATTAAATTCGCTCCTCTTAACTTTTCTGATAATGCAATTTTTAAAGCTAAGCGACGTACTTTTCTATTTATCTTATATGAATAATCTCTTGGTGTTGGTCCAAAGACAACGCCACCACCGACATATTGCGGTGCTCTGATTGAGCCTTGACGTGCATGTCCAGTTCCTTTTTGACGGTACGGTTTTCTTCCGCCGCCTCTTACTAAAGTTCTATTTTTAGTCATAACAGTTCCTTGACGCATAGCAGCTCTTTGTTGCTTGATTACGTCATAGATAACTTGATTGTTATTTTCAACTGCAAACACTTCGTCTTTTAACTCAAGACTACCAATTGATTCACCTTGTTGATTTAACATTGCTAATTTAGGCATAGCTTTTCCTCCTTCCGAATAATATCAATTAATTTTGTTTTTTAAATGCGTTTTTAATGATAACTAATGATTTGACTGGTCCCGGAACATTACCTTTTACAAGGATGATATTCTTTTCAGCGTCAGCGCGAACGATAACCAAGTTTTGAATAGTGACAGTTTCATGTCCCATTCTACCAGGCATTTTTTTGCCTTTTCTGATACGGTTAGGCGCGATAACACCCATTGAACCAACACCGCGATGATATTTAGATCCATGTGCGTTAGGACCGGTTTTTTGGTTGTGACGCTTGATCACACCTTGATAACCTTTTCCTTTTGATGTTCCAGTTACGTCTACATAATCACCAGCGGTAAATATATCACATTTTACCTCTTGGCCAACTTCATACTCTTCCATACCTGAAAGACGTATTTCCTTGATGTAGCGCTTAGGTGTTGTGTTTGCTTTTTCAAAATGAGCTGTTAAAGGCTTGTTTACCAAGTTAGCTCTTTTGTTCATGAAACCCAATTGAACTGAACTGTATCCGTCAGTCTCAACAGTTTTCTTTTGCAATACAACATTCGGTTCCACCGAAATTACTGTAACAGGAATCATTTTTCCGTTTTCATCAAATACTTGAGTCATTCCTACTTTTCTTCCTAAGATACCTTTTGCCATGAGTACACCTCCTATTTAATATTTTCTTACTTCAAGACGATATCTACACCGGATGGTAAATCCAAGTGCATTAATGAATCAATTGTTTTTGGCGTAGGGTTCACGATGTCGATTAATCTCTTGTGAGTTCTTCTTTCGAATTGTTCACGTGAATCCTTGTTGACATGTGGACTTCTTAAAATTGTGAAAATTTCCTTTTCAGTCGGTAGTGGGATTGGCCCGCTTACCTTAGCCCCTGTCTTCTTCGCTGTTTCAACGATTCTTTTTGCAGATTGATCCAATAATCTGTGATCATAAGATTTCAATCTAATTCTAATTACTTGATTTGCAGCCATTTAAAGCTCCTCCTTTGCATATAATTAACGCTTATACACAGGCTCATTGTAAATTCCCTG
>JAVEWC010000135.1:0-3031 GCA_034004745.1 Candidatus Izemoplasmatales bacterium
GCAATGTTGAGGATATAAAGTCTTTGAATAAAACCATTTCCTTGTGGGGGGATATTTATGGAAAATAGAAAAACAGTAATTGTAACAGGTGGTTCAAGGGGAATAGGCAAATATATTTCCCTGGCATTCGCTATGGCTGGGTATAATGTTGTTATCAACTATAATAAGTCGAGAGAATCTGCCGAACAACTATGTGAAGAAATTAAAAAATATGGTGTTGATTCTTTAGCTGTAAAAGCTGATGTATCGAGTTTTGAGGAGTCACAAAAATTGGTGGAAAACGCGATTGAGCACTTCAAGAAAATCGACGTCCTGGTCAACAACTCAGGCATCGTCAAGGACAATTTAATTCTTAGAATGAAGGAAGAAGATTTCGATAGTGTCATAGAAGTAAATCTAAAAGGCACCTGGAATATGTGCCGTCATATCAGTGGTCATCTATTAAAGAATCGAGAAGGAAAAATCATCAATATTACAAGTGTAGTCGCTTTGATAGGAAATCCTGGACAATCAAATTATGTCGCTTCCAAAGCAGGCATAATTGGCTTGACCAAAACCCTTGCCAAAGAAATGGGAAGCAGAAACATAACTGTAAATGCAGTTGCACCTGGTTTTATTGAGACAGAGATGACAAACGAACTTCCAAGTGAAGTTCAAGACACTTATTTGAAGCAAATCCCCTTAAAAAGATTTGGCAAAGCCAGTGAAGTAGCTGATCTTTGTGTCTTTTTGGCTAGTTCAAAAGCAGATTATATTACCGGCCAGACAATTAGTGTCAATGGAGGTATGATATGATTTTTAACAGAAGGCGCGTTGTTATAACCGGACTAGGAGCGCTTACTCCAGTAGGTAATTCAACCAACGAAACATGGGAAGCAATCAAAAATGGGAAGAATGGTATTGCACGAATTACTCATTATGATGCCAGCAATGATGAAGTAAAATTAGCTGCGGAACTAAAAAATTTAAGATTGGAAGAAAAATTGGATGGCAAGGAAATCAGAAGAACTGATCGATTCACTCAACTGGCATTATACGCAACGGATGAAGCAATTAAAGACTCAAAGTTGGATTTTTCCAGCATTGATGTAAAAAGAGCAGGTGTCTACTATACCAGCGGTATTGGCGGATTGGAAACTATAAATGATCAAAAAGAAAGAGCGATGGAAAAAGGCTATCATCGCATGAGCCCTTTTTTTATCCCAAATGCAATAATCAATTTGGCTGCCGGTAATATCGCCATCAAATATGGTATTAAAGGCCCGGCAATTAGCCACGTAACAGCTTGTGCAAGTTCAACAAATGCAATGGGAGAAGCATTCAGAGCTATAAGGGATGGTTATTTGGATTTAGTCATAACCGGTGGCAGTGAAGGCTGTGTAATACCATTTGGTATTTTTGGTTTCAATGTCATGCAAGCACTTTATCGTGGTGAAGACGTTTTAAAAGCCAGCATCCCTTTTGATAAAGACCGATCCGGATTTGTCATGGGAGAAGGTGCGGGAACCTTAATTGTTGAAGAACTGGAACACGCCAAGAAACGCAATGCCCATATCTACGCTGAAATAGTCGGATATGCTGCAACTTGTGATGCAACCCACATTACCGGTCCGGATCCGGAAGGTAATGGCGCAAGAGATGCAATGTTATTCGCGTTAAAGGATGGTCTGGTGAATCCAGACGAGGTAGATTACATCAATGCCCATGGGACTTCAACCCCTTTAAACGACAAAGTAGAAACTTTGGCAATCAAAAATGCATTTGGTAAGCATGCTTACGAACTGAATGTTTCAAGTACAAAATCAATGACAGGACATCTTTTGGGGGCTACAGGCGCAGTAGAAGCGATTATTACGACTTTAGCCGTTAAAGATGATTTCATACCGCCGACCATCAATACATTGAATCTGGATCCTGAGTGTGATTTAAACTACACTCTGGTTAAAGGTGTTTCCAAGAAAGTCAATTACGCCATAAGCAATAGTTTGGGTTTTGGTGGGCATAATGCGACTGTAGTTATCAAGAAATATCAGGAGGAGAACTAGAATGATTCTTAACAGCAATGAAATTCAACAGATAATACCTCATCGCCACCCTTTTTTATTGATTGATCGAATTATTGATCTTGTATCGGGCGTGAGTGCAGTCGCTATCAAGAATCTCTCAGTCAGCGACCCAGTTTTTGAAGGGCATTTTCCAGGTGAACATATAATGCCAGGTGTGCTTATCATTGAAGCAATGGCTCAAACTGGAGCTGTCACAATTTTGTCTATGGAAGAATTCAAAGGCAAAACAGCGTATTTCGCTGGAATAGACAAATGTAAATTCAAAAGAAAAGTAATACCGGGAGACGTCTTGAAACTTGAGGTCAAAGTCATCAACCGCATCGGAAACCTTGGAGTAGCTGAGGCTATGGCTACGGTTGACGATGAAATTGCCTGTAAGGCAATATTGAAGTTTGCAATTGGCAATAAAATCTAGATTATTCCCAGATAGTATTTTAATTGATACTATCTTTTTTTTGTTTTAAAGTGTTATTATATACTTATAAAGTATAAGGATGTGGAATTATGAAACTGAGATTTCAAAGAGTTAAGAGTTTTATTGGCTTTTCTTTGTTGATGAAAGTTATAATAGACGGAGAAATAGTCTATAAACTCAAGAATGGCGAAGTGTTTGAATTTGAAAAAGACAAAATTGATTCGATTGTCATAAAAACTCATCGATTTGTTTTCGATTTGGAAATTCCTGTCGATAAGATTAAGGAAAGTGCTGACATTCTCCTGGATTATCAATTGGGTATTTGTAGAAATACCACTCAAGCAATTGTATCGGAAAACGGACAATTGATTGGCGTCTATCCTCAAAAAGAAAATGCAAAAGAAGAGAAAAAGAAGGATTAATGATGGATAAAGAAAAAACATTTCTACAGTTATTCAATGATTTGGAACAATATTTGCGTGTCACCTATTCCAAAGGTGATTATTCTTACACGGGTTTTGTGACAAAACTTTATCAAATCAAAAAATCT
>JAVEWC010000136.1:0-3008 GCA_034004745.1 Candidatus Izemoplasmatales bacterium
TTTTCTTTAAATTTTCCATACTCCACCTCAAAGTTATTATATCATAAATTTATTCTTTAGAATAAGATTTGTAAAAAATCTTCATCTGTCAAATTATAGATATATTGATTGAGATTTATTCGCTTGAAAACTTCCAAAAATGCCGGACGACTAAATTCAATATTTCTAAAATTATTCAAGAATTCATCTTGATCACCGATAAGAAAGTAATCACCTAACATGTTAATTTTTTTCACGACATTATTTTTTAATTCTAGAGTAATTTCAATAACTCCTGCTTCAGTTTTCTTCTTTTTGGAGACGGTATAGTTAGGGTTCTTGCCGTATATAAAGTCATCGGTAAGATAAGTCGATTCAATTCTCTCTATTTCCGTAATATCTGACTCGGTCAATATGATTGATTCAAGGGCGATGTTTTTCTTGACGAAATTTTTGAATTCTTCAATCGAAATGTCTAAATGTTCCTTAATGTTTGTCACTCTCTTTCTGACTGAATCGATGCCTTTGGAGATCAGTTTTTCATTATCCGGAGTTATCGCCTTGACCATCACACTGATATCGGTATTGTAGAGCATGGTACCATGAACAATGGATCGAGAATTAACTTGATAAAAGGCATTACCGGAAACTTTCAAGCCGTCAATCAGAATGTCATTTCTTCCGGAAACATAAGCGTTAAGGCCTAGATTTTTTAGGATTTCAGCGACTTTTGTAAGATAGGTGTTGAAGACAAAGTCTTTATTGAAATTAGGGGTAATGAAAGAGAACATAATATTTGAAAAATCAGCATACACACAACCTCCACCGGATTTACGACGGTAAAATTCAATATTATTTTCTCTAACAAATTTTAAATTTACTTCATTCTCGATTAATTGATTTCTTCCAAAGATTACTGTCGGATTTACTTGCCACATAAAAAAATATTCATCGGCTGGGTAATTTCTTGCTAGAAATTCTTCAGTAGCCAAATAAAAAGTCAATCTTTTTGTATGATTAAAGGGATAATTCACATACTTCATAATTTTCCTCCTGGTATTAAAAAGAGAGAAATTAATCTCTCTTTAAAAACTCTTGAATTCTTTCTTTCTCTATATTTGCTAAAAACTCTGTAAAAGGTTCAATTTTCTTGTTAATTTTATACTCGTCTATATTTTTGAAATAATCATCTCGTAGTTCTTTCGTTATTGAAACCGGCAGGAATCCTTCAAGTTCCAATTGATAGTTCAGGAGCAATCGCGCTAAACGTCCGTTTGCATCCATGAACGGGTAAATCTTAAGTAATTGTAGGTGAGCGAATGCTGCTTTTTCCAAGCCCTTCAATTCAGGATCGTTTAGATCTTGAAAGTAAGCATCCATTTTCTTGAATATTTTAAGATATGTTGGCGGTACGTGCTTGGCCCCGAGGATAAATAAATCTCTTGTCCTATACACCCCACCAGTGATGATGCCTTCAACTAAAACTTGATGTAAATCTTTGACAGTGGTTTCGTTGAGTTGAATACCTTTTTCCACTAGACGATGAACCATATTTATCGCATGATAATTATTGATTATCGCTTGTCTGCGATATGGTTTTTTATCAGGGAATTCGCGGGAATGATCTTCCAACAAGAAAGAAACATCTTCATAAGTGAAATCGTCATTCTCGAAACTTGTCGATTCGTAGATGAAACGTTTATCGAATTCATCGCAAATTTCTTGAAGTTTTGCCTTAGTCATTGTTTTTTTCTTGTTGATTAATTGCTCTTTAAGAGCTTCTACCTCTTCAAATTTCATATTTATCACCTCTTTTAAATGATATCATAGAAAGCCTTTTCCTTCAATCGCTTTGACTAAAAAAGAAAGAAAAAAAGCAACTTCGGGGAAGTCGCTTTAATTATTATAATTGGAGTGAGCGGTTTTGACGATGCTATAGATGACTTCTTTAGGAATGTCACCGTAATTATTGGCTTTAAACCAAAGTTCATCTTTAGTTGATTTGTTCTTGGAAATTGTAGGATATTTAATAATTAATCTAATACCCTGTTCCAAATCATATTTGAAAGCTAAGCGATAATAATTACCAAAATTCATCAATACCAAGAAAGGTTTTCTATCGACATAGAAGGTAATGCGGTCTTCATCCAATTTAGTAACAACTTGAGGCAATTCACGTACGTAGGCTACCAATTCGTCAAATGAAGGTGTCAAAGGTTTAAACATTTTTGGCTTTTCAATATAATATTCGATTGAATTTGCTTGATTTGCTTGATTGGTCATTTTCGAGAATTCAGGATCGACGCTTACGTCTTGGAATACTACGCTGGTCGGATCGATGCTTTCCTGACCGGTAAGTATGGCTTGTTCTTTAGAGACAATCATTGTTTTATTGCCAGTATCATTAGTACTAGTGAAACTCTTGTCTTTTACTTTCTTATTTTCCTTAATCTCTTTTTCCAAATTTTCTTCTTTTTCAACATTCTTTTCTGTCTTTGCTGAGAGAATCAAATATAGAATATACAGAACTAAAAACAAAGGAATCATGAATATCATGTATTTAGTGCTAATTGAACTGTATCGGTCTTGAACACGATAGACTAGATTCAAATAAGCAAAGGCTGCAGTACCAATAGCGATTTCCGAAAGAATCATAGTCCTAAACAAACGACCAAGATTTTTGACGCGTTTATATTCGACAACTAAGAAATAACCCACTACAAATAGTGACACAATTATCCCCAATGTACCGACAAATAATAATAACTGAGCTGTACTTGGGATTGCAGATACATAAATGGAATATGCCAAATAGGCAGTATATGACATGGAAGCAAGGGCATAGCCGAACAAAGGGATTACCGCAAGATTTCTGGTGTGATTTTCAACAATACTGTTTTTCTTGAATTGGTTGTTGGAAACGAAAAAGAAAATGACGCCAAGTAAAATTGTAAAACCACCGATTATGGCCTTTATCATTAATTCATTTTCAGTGAGGAATGCCAGTTCGAATCCCCATTGATCAATTT
>JAVEWC010000137.1:0-3008 GCA_034004745.1 Candidatus Izemoplasmatales bacterium
TTTTCTTTAAATTTTCCATACTCCACCTCAAAGTTATTATATCATAAATTTATTCTTTAGAATAAGATTTGTAAAAAATCTTCATCTGTCAAATTATAGATATATTGATTGAGATTTATTCGCTTGAGAACTTCCAAAAACGCCGGACGACTAAATTCAATATTTCTAAAATTATTCAAGAATTCATCTTGATCACCGATAAGAAAGTAATCGCCTAACATGTTGATTTTTTTCACGACATTATTTTTTAATTCTAGAGTAATTTCAATGACGCCTGCTTCAGTCTTCTTCTTTTTGGAGACGGTATAGTTAGGGTTTTTGCCGTATATAAAGTCATCGGTAAGATAAGTTGATTCAATTCGCTCTATTTCCGAAATATCTGACTGGGTCAATATGATTGATTCAATGGCAATGTTTTTCTTGACGAAATTCTTGAATTCTTCAATCGAAATGTCTAAATGTTCCTTAATGTTTGTCACTCTCTTTCTGACTGAATCGATGCCTTTTGAGATCAGTTTTTCATTATCCGGAGTTATCGCCTTGACCATCACACTGATGTCGGTATTGTAGAGCATGGTACCATGAACAATGGATCGAGAATTAACTTGATAAAAGGCATTACCGGAAACTTTCAAGCCATCAATCAGAATGTCATTTCTTCCGGAAACATAAGCGTTAAGGCCTAGATTTTTAAGGATTTCCGCGACTTTTGTAAGATAGGTGTTGAAGACAAAGTCTTTATTGAAATTAGGGGTAATGAAAGAGAACATAATATTTGAAAAATCGGCATATACACAACCTCCACCGGATTTACGACGATAAAATTCAATATTATTTTCTTTAACAAATTTTAAGTTTACTTCATTCTCGATTAATTGATTTCTTCCAAAGATTACTGTCGGATTTACTTGCCACATAAAAAAATATTCATCGGCTGGGTAATTTCTTGCCAGAAATTCTTCAGTAGCCAAATAGAAAGTCAATCTTTTTGTTTCATTAAAGGGATAATTCACATACTTCATAATTTTCCTCCTAGTATTAAAAAGAGAGAAATTAATCTCTCTTTAAAATCTCTTGAATTCTTTCTTTTTCTATATTTGCTAAAAACTCTGTAATAGGTTCTATTTTCTTGTTAATTTTATACTCGTCTATATTTTTGTAATAATCATCTCGAAGTTCTTTCGTTATTGAAACCGGCAGGAATCCTTCAAGTTCCAATTGATAGTTCAGGAGCAATCGCGCTAAACGTCCGTTTGCATCCATGAACGGGTAAATCTTCAATAATTGTAGGTGAGCGAATGCTGCTTTTTCCAAGCCCTTCAATTCAGGATTGTTTAGATCTTGAAAGTAAGCATCCATTTTCTTGAATATTTTAAGATATGTTGGCGGTACGTGTTTGGCACCGAGGATGAATAAATCTCTTGTCCTATACACTCCGCCTATGATGATGCCTTCAACTAAAACTTGATGTAAATCTTTAACAGTGGCTTCGTTGAGTTGAATACCTTTTTCCACTAATCGATGAACCATATTTATCGCATGATAATTATTGATTATCGCTTGTCTACGATATGGTTTTTTATCAGGGAATTCGCGGGAATGATCTTCCAACAAGAAACAAACATCTTCATAAGTGAAATCGTCATTCTCGAAACTTGTCGATTCGTAGATGAAACGTTTATCGAATTCATCGCAAATTTCTTGAAGTTTTGCCTTAGTCATTGTTTTTTTCTTGTTGATTAATTGCTCTTTAAGAGCTTCTACCTCTTCAAATTTCATATTTATCACCTCTTTTAAATGATATCATAGAAAGCCTTTTCCTTCAATCGCTTTGACTAAAAAAGAAAGAAAAAAAGCAACTTCGGGGAAGTCGCTTTAATTATTATAATTGGAGTGAGCGGTTTTGACGATGCTATAGATGACTTCTTTAGGAATGTCACCGTAATTATTGGCTTTAAACCAAAGTTCATCTTTAGTGGATTTGTTCTTGGAAATTGTAGGATATTTGATAATCAATCTAATACCCTGTTCCAAATCATATTTGAAAGCTAAGCGATAATAATTGCCAAAATTCATCAATACCAAGAAAGGTTTTCTATCGACGTAGAAGGTAATTCGGTCTTCATCCAATTTGGTAACAACTTGAGGCAATTCACGCACGTAGGCAACCAATTCATCAAATGAAGGTGTCAAAGGTTTAAACATTTTTGGCTTTTCAATATAATATTCGATTGAATTTGCTTGATTTGCTTGATTGGTCATTTTGGAGAATTCAGGGTCGACGCTTACGTCTTGGAAAACTACGCTGGTCGGATCGATGCTTTCCTGACCGGTAAGTATGGCTTGTTCTTTAGAGACAATCATTGTTTTTTTGCCAGTATCTACAGTGCTAGGAACACTCTTGTCTTTTATTTTCTTGTTTTCTTTAATCTCTTTTTCCAAATTCTCTTCTTTTTCAACATTCTTTTCTGTCTTGGCTGAGAGAATCAAATATAGTATATACAGAACTAAAAACAGGGGAATCATGAATATCATGTATTTAGTGCTAATTGAACTGTATCGGTCTTGAACACGATAGACTAGATTCAAATAGGCAAAGGCTGCAGTACCAATAGCGATTTCCGAAAGAATCATTGTTCTAAACAAACGACCAAGATTTTTGACGCGTTTATATTCGACAACTAAGAAATAACCCACTACAAATAGTGATAGAATTATTCCCAATGTACCGACAAATAATAATAACTGAGCTGTACTTGGAATTGCAGATACATAAATGGAATATGCCAAATAGGCAGTATATGACATGGAAGCAAGGGCATAGCCGAACAAAGGGATTACCGCAAGATTTCTGGTGTGATTTTCAACAATACCGTTTTTTTTGAATTGGTTGTTGGAAACGAAAAAGAAAATGACGCCAAGTAAAATTGTAAAACCACCGATTATGGCCTTTATCATTAATTCATTTTCAGTGAGGAATGCCAGTTCGAATCCCCATTGATCAATTT
>JAVEWC010000017.1:0-13868 GCA_034004745.1 Candidatus Izemoplasmatales bacterium
TGTTGTTGAGATTAAAGAAAAAGAAACTCCAATGCCAAATCCAGCGATGTATTAGAATAAATTGTAATTAAATGAATGATTTAGGGTATCGATGTGTAGATACCCTATATTTTTAATCATTTCTCACATTGGTAGTGTCAAGAATTTTGTGTTAATGAAATGAATTAAAGTATTGGAACTCTCTTTAGTTGTTTCATGCACTCCCAAGTGTCAGACTGTATAGTATATTTTTAACAGTTATTTTTAGCAGTTGAATCATTGTTAAGCCATAAAATAGAGAGTGAGTAAATTTATGCAAGCGTGCGTAAAATTTTATCAAAGGTACCTAATTATATAAAAATAGGTCTTGTAACCCAAGAATTATCTTAGATTTGAAAATGTTTTCAAATCTTTTTTTATTTATATGTAAAAGCAACGAAAAGTTGCGTGACTTATTATAAGAATATGTTTAGAATTAAATTATAGGAGGTAAAAATATGATTGATAGCATAAAGGTTGGATTAAAGATAACCAAGTTTCGCAAGAACTTGGAGCTGACACAAGACGAACTGGCCAGTCGACTGAATGTCACACGTCAAGCTTTATCCAAGTGGGAAAATGGGACAAGTTTGCCTTCTATCGAACTATTGATTGCGTTGTGTCATTTGTTTGAAACAAAAGTGGAAAATATACTTTGCCTAAATGAAACAACAACGATTGAAGATGAAGATGATTTATTTAAAGATCATAGTAGGTCCTATATTTTAAACCAAATCATCAAAGGAAAACTTAAAGTCAATGTTCCGAATGTTTTATACCAGTTTTCATCACTTGAGCGTATGCAAATCTTAAAAGCGGTAAAAGATAAGAAATTATCCTGTGATTTGGTAGACTTAAGTGCGCATCTAACACAAAGCGAACACAAATTTCTATTTAATACAATTAAACAAGGAGGTATAATTTTATGATTCTCAAAAAAATGTTGGTAGACGGGCAAGAAATCCATGTTAGACTCAATAAAGAAGAAGCGAAAAACGCATATTTGAACCAGGAGAGTTTAGTTTTTACGGACGAAGAAGAAAAACAGGAATTTATCGATTCCTTCAAAAATGAGCAAGTAGAATCGAAACAAGAAGAACCGAAGCGAAAATCCAAAATGCATAAATTAATTCAATTGTTACCATTTATGGACGAAGAAACCATTCATGATCTAGTTGAAAAAATTTTGGCAAACGATGATAGCTTAAATGATCTAAACATCGTGGCAGTACTACCTTTCTTGGAAAAGGAACAAGCTACAGCCCTATTTAAGAAAGCATTGGCCGGCGGGCATCCTAAACTAAATCCAATGGCTATTGCGCCTTTCGTAGAAGATGAATCACTTTCTTTCATAGTAGATGAATATATCGCTGGTAATATTTCAGAAGATCAACTGGATGGTTTATATCCATTTTTAAGCGAAAATGATTTAAAACGTTTATTCAAACATATCATTAATAATGATTAAAAAGAGTGACTCTAGTAATCATATCTAAAAGAACTCTTGAGAATGAATATTTATCAAAAAAGACTTTTTTCCTTAAAGTCTTTTTTGATAGAAAGAGAGCGTTTAATGCCTATATAAATGAAAAGAAAGAGAATAATTTATCGTTTAGATTTTAAATGAATGATTAAAATTTTACTAAAAGATAATTCAAAGATTATGTACATAATTTTGTGTTTATCATAGGTTTTAAAAAGGATAAGTGTTATAATTAAAATGAAATTCCATCTGTTTTGATGAATTGCTTAAGGAGAAATAACAAATGCAAAAATTGTTCAATAAACCTTGGTTTGCGGGCTTAGTTATTCTTGGCACGATAATAATTGTATTCTTATTAAATCTTTGGGTTTTATCCCTTAATTTATCATCGCCATACAGATTTTCTGATTTCTGGTCTTTAGCAGAAGACTTTTCTTATGGCGGATCCTTGAATCTCTTTGCATTTATTATGACGATAGTATTTTATGTTTCAATATTTGCGATATTATTATCAACCTTTAGTTTCATCAAGAAAAATAATTGGGGGTATGTTGTTTCCGGTGTTTTTCTAATGGGTTTTGAGATAACGCTCATCATATTTCAAGCTTTATTTCAGTACTTAACTACCTTCGCAATGATTCTAATAATTTTCAATATTCTTTTAATTATTGGATCATTCGTCTTAATGATTTTCAGGAACAAGATTCTTGTTCAAACTAAAAATCCAATAAAAACAGATAGAGAAATTAATTTAAGCAAAACTAAAATACCTTTTTATGTCTTGTTAATTGATATCGCTACAATAATTGTTTTCTTGACGACATTCATAGTTCCTTTATTCTCATTGGAAGAATCAGGTGAGTTTTATAATGCCGTTATGATCAAAGTCTTATTTACCGGCGACACAAATATCGTCAGTTTAATTTATTTCTTTGTTAATTTCTCCATTTTCCTGGCGATTATTTTTTACTTCGCCAATAGTTTATCTCATTATTTCTTTGATAAGGAAAAATTCATCAAAGAATCCAAAACTTTGGTAACATTGGCATTTATTGCCACATTGACGTTTTTCCTTACGGGAGTGGGTACGAACATTTTTTATACATTTGATGAACAAGTTGTCAAAACAGTAGCTTATATACCTTTGTTCATGATGATCATAGTAATATTTGCCCATGCTGTTTTTAGAGGGAAGTATAGCGCTTATTATGATATCAATACTGACGTTTCTAAAACGAAGTATGCTAAAATAGAGCCTTTATTTTATGTAATAGCGCTGACGGCTGTAACAGTTTTAATGTTACTTCTGAATATTGTCAAAATTGAGGTTGAAGCTAATAATTACACCAACAATGTCAGTTTAACCGGTTTTTCAATTCTAAGAGACTACGCCAGCCTTGATCAAGGCTATCACTTCATTGCCTTTGTGCTTGTTGTTATGCTGATTGCTGTTGGGATTGGTTTGGTTATCGCTATTGCAAGTTACCTTTCTAAATACAAACAGTTCAATGCAATCGTTAAATCAGTGACTTTCGTTAATATTTTCTTTGTGTTTATCATTGCTATCTCAGGCTATTACTTCCAAATAGCTAAAGAAATCGATCAAATGGTCATACTAGACATATTTGATTTTTATGGTATTAATTTACCAAGCTCCTATAGTTATGATTATACAATTTCCACTGATGCAATATACGCTCTGATTGCTTCAATTGCCATTGTGGTTTTAATGTTCCTAAGAAAAGCTTTCGAATGCGAAGACGCCATTTTAGTAAGTAAAGATTCTCTTGATGGTTCTAATGGAAATGGAGATTCAACGGAAAATAGAATGGATGATTTTACCAGTAGCTTTATTGATCCTTGTCCCGCCTTCAGTTTGTTGGATTCAAAAGCAGATGAATATAGAAAAGATTTAGAAAAACGCAGGAAATTAAAGGCAAACGAATCGACTCTTAATGAACTTGTAAATTTCGTAGTCGATTATGCTAGAAATTCAAGACTTCATCTCTCTTACACAACTGAAGATATTGCTACTTTTATCGCCGGTCTTGGTGCTTCTCGACTATCAATCTTGCAGGGTATGTCTGGTACGGGAAAGACAAGCTTACCAAAAATTTTCTCTGAAGCCATTCTCGGTAATTGCGAAATTATCGAAGTGGAGTCATCATGGAAAGATAAAAATGAGTTACTCGGTTATTACAATGAATTTTCCAGCAAATATACACCAAAGAAATTTACCATTGCTCTTTATAAAGCGGCCCTTAATCAAGAAATATGCACCTTCATATTGCTTGATGAAATGAATCTATCTCGAATAGAATATTATTTTTCTGACTTTCTGTCGTTAATGGAAAATGAAGAAAATCAGAGAAATATAAAATTGGTAAATATTAAATTAACTAAAACAGAAGAAGAAAACGAGGTTGAATATCTAGCTTTAGAAAATGGAAACACTCTAAAAGTTCCAGCTAATGTCTGGTTTATCGGCACTGCCAATCGCGATGAATCAACCTTTGTAATTTCAGACAAAGTCTATGACCGCGCCCATACTATTAATTTTACCAAGCGTGCTCCGAAAGTAAGAAATTATTCTGAACCTATGACACAAAAATATTATGACTATGCACATATAAATAAGCTATTTACCGAAGCTAAACAAAACGGGGATTTCGATGCGGAAAGAAACCAATTAATAAAAAATGTTGAAGCTTTGCTCGCTCCATTCAACATCTCTTTCGGTAATAGAATATTGAAACAGATCGAAGACTTTGTTAATATCTACAAAGCTTGCTTTAAAAGTGAAAATGTTGAAAACGAAGCGATTGAAAAGATACTTTTAAGTAAAGTTGTCGCTAAACTAGAAGTAAAAGCCATTGATGATAAAGAAAAACTGGAAATGGAATTTGAAAAACTTAAATTGAATCAATGCGTTGATTTCATCAAACGTCTAGATAACGAATAAAATGACAAAAGATCTAGATAAAATTAGATTTGAAGAATACAACCGTTTTTCTTCACTCTTGTCAAAAATCAAAGATTTTTCAAAGAATCATCAGGCTATTTCTTATATCGAATTTGATTATTATGTCGTCCATGACATGACTCTTTTTTCAATCGAGCCCAATTATGATTTTGAAGCATTGGAGAAAACCATCCAGCAAATCAAGAAAGCTGTACCGGCAATAAAAAGAATATTCAATAAACCAATCATTATCTTAAAGGATACCGATGATGTCTTACCGGTTGAAAATGCCAGAATCATTAATCAAAATACTTTTTTGCATTTAGCGAACCATAGCAATCATGTAGCAAACATTACCAAAAAAGGTGTAAAGCCAAGAAAACTTTTAACGAGACTCTATGAAGACGATTATGGAATCTATGAAAATATCATTTTTTGTAATTCCGTCGATCAAATTATTTCCTTAGTCAAGAAAAATAGAAGAATCTTGGAAAACTTACTTTATGCCAGCGATATCATGAGGTTTAACTTGTTGGAAAAAGTCAATCATGTAAAATATTTTCTGGCTTTAGGTAAACTGCATACTGGTTATATAAGAGATTTTAACCAGTATTTCAGTGTAGCAAGAGTTTTGCTCCACGAATTATCTGCGGTTAATCAAGCCATAACTCCAAGACTTTATAAACCAGTCTATCAAAACAATAAAAAGAGAAATACGCACTTGAAGTTAAAGAAAACAAATATATTTTTAATGCAAAAGGATTATCGTCAAGTCTACAAAATTCATAAATACTTATCGGGAACAAAGGATAATGCTGAAGAAAACGAAGAAAACATGGATTTTGAATCATTAAGCAAGAATTACCTCAATTATGTTTTGATTCTCTTAATTTTTGCTACGGGACATTTCAATTTTGAACTAGATCCATTAATCAAAATGAATTTAAGCAATCCGGATATTACCTTTAAATTTTTAAACTGGACGTTTAATATCACCACTAATGATAATGCGGAAGTCCTTATGACGTTTTTCAAAGAAAAATCCTACAAAATTTTACTGACTAATAGTGTTTTTGATATGGATGAAGCCGGTAAACGGAAAATAGAATACAGTTTAGATGAGATTATCACTGTCAGTCCGTTTGAAAAAAGTTATCTTGAAAGAGAAGATATTTATATCAATATGGAAGATATTGATTCTTTTAGGAGATTGCAACAAATAATCCTTAAAGGAATGATTTATTCAGACACGTTAAGAAAAGATTGTCCTTTCTGCGGGGGAAAACTTAATCAAGACCCACGGTTCGGCTTTTATCAATGCCTAGATTGTATGATTCAAATAAAAGAAACCACATGTATAGAAACGCATAGTAATTTCTTCTATACAGAAAATGCAAATCATAAAAAGTATGTTATGAAAAAATTGGATTTTGAATATGACGAGCATTGGTTCAATGAAAAGCAAATAGAATCTTTGATGTATTTTAGAAATATCACAAAGATTAACCAAAATAGTGAAATCATTTGTCCTCACTGTAACAATACACATTTAAAATAATCATTTATTTCATATGCGATGTACAAAATAGTATTTTTGAAAGGATTTGACTGATGCGAAGAACACTAAGATTCTTGCTTATCATAATATGCATTATAACTATGTTTGCTTGTAATCAAAAATCCTCGTCCACTTTGATATCTGAAGTTACGACAGAGCTTACCACCATAAATTTAGTTTCGTCATCAATACCTACGGAAAACATAGCTGTACATATTCCAGAGGCTGGAATAAATGATTTTGTAAGCTATCAAGCGGTCTATATTTCTAATGATAGCTTTGACGCTTATATTGATGTTAATATTTCAGAAGATGAATCAAGTCAAATGATTGAATCTATCTCGGAAATCATAGACAAATTACCAAGCGATCATAAACTAGTTTATAGAATTAGTGACAATTTTGGTTCTTGGATTGATAATGATATTATTACACTTAATAAAACGAACTTTTACTTAGACAATAATTATGTCAATTTTACTTTACTATATCTATTTGGTGAAAGCTCTAATTACGGGCTTATATATGGGTATTCACAATATTTGCTAGATCAATCATCGGTAATTAATTTATCAGATTTAACCTCACTCACAAATAATGACGACTATGTCTTTGATTTAACTTGGCCATTATTTTTATCGGAATATGTAACTGATGAAATTGGAGTTATGGTTCGTTCTATTTCTACTAATTTTGTTAGTTATCTCATAAATACTGAAGGTGAAGAAGTTTTCCAAGATTTATTGACTCAATCTGGGACTTTTAACGATCAAATAGATAATTCACTAGCGTCATATTTATCAGAATGGCTTTATTCATTAGGGATTGTTTACCAAGTCTCTCCAATGCCAATCGTCATTCGTTATTCAACCGCTTCTTCATACTATCCGGTTATAATTGAAACTATGTGGGCGAAATATTATATAAATAAGGATTTCATGAATGAGCAATTCGATTTTGACGTGGTATTCACAGATTATTATGAACTAAGAAGTTTTATTAATACGTTAGAATATGGGATGGAACAAGTTAGAGAATTCACAAATAATGACTTATCCATTGATTTGTACGGGAAAATACCTATTTATTATAATTCTATTTATGGATCTGCTGATTTAGGTTATGGAGCTTTGTACCGCGGGAGTGAAGAGAATTCAAGTATAGTAGCCAGGGCTGCTGGAGCAACCTTACACGAGTATGTGCATTATGCGACACTGGGAACCAAATATAAAGATACTTCAGCATTAACAAATATGTATCTTTTAGAAGGTATTGCTATATATGTTTCCACTCAATATGATGATTGGTGGGAAAAAGCTAATCAGTATGAATATGAAAATATTTTGCCTTCGATGACTTCTATGAATGAATTTGTTATGAAATACAATACCTTTCTACTAGAAAATCAAATTCAATTTGATGTTTTTGATTATATGGATTTCACACAATATACTTTTATAGATACCGTCACATTTCCAAATTTTGTTTCCTCAGCATCTTATGTTAAATATCTTATTGATAACTATGGAATTGAGTTGTTTTGGCAATATTATGGCGAAGAAGAATCTTTTGATGTATTGTATGGGAAAAGCTCTTCAGAGATGCAAGAAGAATGGAAGAAATATTTGATAGATAAATTCGAATAACTTATATTTATCTTAAAGTTAAAATTATTTTTATATGTTAAAAACAAAGGAGAAGTACCCAAGTGGTTGAAGGGACTCGTCTCGAAAGCGAGTGGGTCGGAAAACCAGCGCAAGGGTTCAAATCCCTTTTTCTCCGACAAATAAACACTTAAAAATTCGGGATTTCCTCGAATTTTTATTGTTTATTGGAAATCATTTTTTTAAAAATATTTCATTTATATTCTGAGGAAATTAATGAAACGTTTTCATGCATATTTAACTTTAATTTAATCAAGACAAGAGTATAATTAAAGTTGTTGCATTAATAATTATTCAAGGGAAAAATTTATGAAGAAAATTATCAAACATATTGGCTGGTTCATAAAGGCTGAATGGAAACAATATACCGTAATGTTCATCTTGTTAATCGGTATTTCCATTATCTCTTTAGTGCCAGCTAAATTACTGGGTGAAGCAATTGATACAATCGTTTCATCAAGGCTGACATCCTCAACTTTATATTTACTGGCAGGACTCCTGCTGTTGATTCCCATCGTTCGTTATTCGATGTCTTTTCTTTATAACTATATGGTGACGAAAGAAGCACAGAAACTAGCTTATAAGATGAGACAAAATTATTTGAAACATCTTTTCAATATGGATTCAAAGTTTTACGAAATGTATGAAAAAGGCGATTTGATTTCTAGGGTTACCTCAGATCTTGAAGCCATTACCATGGCTGCTACATCGCTTTTGGAAGGAATCGTATTTAATGTTGGATTGATAATCTTTGCCATTATCGTCATGGGTACAACCATCAGTTGGAAACTAACTATTATTGCCATCACAATCATGCCAATCGGCATCACCATTCTCAATATCATCCGCAGTAAAAAACGTAAATATATCAAGATTCATCGCGAAATCTATGCCGACATGACGGAAAAAGTTTTGGAGAGCGTGGAAGGTCAAAAAACCATCAGGGCATATGTGCAAGAAGAAAATGATTTAAAACGTCAAAGTGCCGCTGTCAACAAAGATATCGAATCATGGCGCTATATTGTCAAATATGAAAACTGGTTCAACCCAATGTTTGAAATAATCTATGGAATAGCCTATATTCTCGCTTTTTCGTTTGGGACATTCTTTATCATTCAACAAGATATGACTTTGGGCGGTCTGATTACTTTTGTCGCTTATATCGGTCAACTTTACGGTCCTATCACCTCCATTTCCGGTATCTTCACACAAATAAACAACGCTCATATCTCAATTGACAGATATGAAGAAATCATGAAGCAAACATCTGAAGTTCATGACGAAGTCGATTCCTTGAAGATTATAAGTTTCAATGAAATAACTTTTAAAGATGTTACCTTCAAATATCCTTTCGATAAAAACCCTGTCATCAAGAATATCAACATGACAATAAGAAAAGGTGAAACAATCGGAATTGTTGGGCCAACCGGAGCTGGCAAATCAACGCTTATTCGCCAATTACTAAGAGAGTTCAATGTGACAAAAGGAACAATTCTCGTCGATAATTTGCCAATCGAATCATATAAAATCGAAGATATCAGAAACTTGGTTGGTTATGTCCCTCAATCTCACATGCTTTTTAGAAGAAGCGTTGATGAAAACATCATGATTGGAAAACCTAATGCAACTTCGCAAATGTTGGATAAAGCAGTAAAAATTGCCGATTTTGAAAAAGACCTGATGTTCTTGCACGATGGATTGCACACCTTGGTCGGTGAATCCGGCGTTAGTTTGTCAGGCGGACAAAAACAACGTCTATCAATTGCCAGAGCTTTAATCAAAGAACCAGAAATCTTGATTCTAGATGACTCATTATCAGCCGTAGATGCCAAGACGGAAGACAATATCATCAATCACTTAAAGGAATTCCGTAAAGGAAAAACCAATATCATTGTCACCCATAGGTTCTCCGCCATTCATGAAGCCGACATGATTTTAGTTTTGGAATCAGGTAAAATCACCCAATGCGGCACTCATCAAGAGCTCATTCGTCAAGAGGGTTGGTATAAAACCCAATTCATTGAGCAGATGACGATGAGGTAAATGACATGAAAACAATGAGAAAAGTTTGGCGTTATATCGCCAAGTATAAAAAATATCTAGCCATCAGCATTACCGCAATGGTGATAGTCCAAGTCTTGGGATTATTTGCGCCATTGATAGTCAAATCCATTCTTGATGATCAATTGGTCGGCATTAGTAAACCTTGGTATGTTACGGAAAATACGGATGGCATCTATTACCAGGGAAACTACTATACTCAAGATGAAATCTCGGATGATGTGCTTTCGATCATCATTTACGAAGGTAAGTATTATGCTATAAATGCTTTGGTTGAATCTGGGACAAAGTCGCTAAATGAAAGTGTACTTACAGTTAAAAACAATCAAGAAGAGTCATTTGTCTACACCACTACACATTTGACAAAGTCAGAGGTGTTAAGCTTCTACCAACCTTTTATTGATCCAATCATCATCTTATTGATTCTTTTAATCTTAAGGTTTTTCTTGCAGATTCTCTTCACTTATATTCAACGTATCTCAACCATGATGATTAACGTCAACATTGTCAGGGATGCTCGCCTCAACGCCATCAAGTCTTTACAAAAGATGCCGATGAACTATTTTGAAACTGAACCAGCGGGTAAAATTGCCAACCGCATCATCAATGATGTCGGTGGCATGATGAACTTGTTCTCAACCATCATGAACTTGTTGGTAAATGCCACCATGGCTATCGTATTCGCCTATATCGGTATGTTCTATCTCGACCCAAAACTGGCTTTACTCACTTTTGTAATCTTCCCATTCGTCTATTTTTGGTTGCGTTATTTCATTAAGAAATTGAATAAGATAGCAGTAAAGGTCAACGAACAAAACTCCATGATTACTGCAAACTTAAATGAAATCATCAATGGTATCTCCGTCTTGCAAATCTTTAACTTTGAAGAACAAACTTCCGAAAAATTCAATCAATTATCTGAAGACTTCTTGCAAGAAAAAATGAAAGAAACCAAACTGCACTTATCAATCGGTTGGAATATGATTAGGCTTATTGGCCAACTTGTGACCGCCTTCATCATACTGTATTTCGGCGTTTCCTATATGAACATCGCAGGATTTGTTGTCACAGCTGGTGTTATCTATGCCTATAATGACTATTTATCGCGCTTGATCGAACCTGTGGGAACATTATTCAGGGAAATCGGCAACTTACAGCACGCAATTGTCAGAACTGAGCGTTTATTCGTTATTATCGATGGCGAGCAGGAAGACTCCGATTTTAAAGTCATAGAACGTTATCAAGGTCAAATAGTCTTTGACAATGTCTGGTTTTCTTATGAAAAGAATAATCCGGTGCTTAAGGGCATAGATTTGAAAGTTGAACCAGGGCAAATGGTAGGCTTGGTTGGTCATACGGGATCCGGGAAAACTTCATTGATGAGTTTGTTGCTGAGATTTTATGACCTGAAACCTGAGGATATGGGAAGTATTTATATTGACGGATTGGACATTAAAACATACTCCAAAAGAACTTATCGTCAACACATCGGTATCATTTTGCAAGATCCAGTACTGTTCAAAGGGACAATTGCCGACAATATCAGATTTGGCGTGGATATCAGTGACGCTGAGATTGAGCGAATTCTAAGGGAAATCGGCGGGGATAAGCTGCTGGATAAATTGGAAAATGGAATCCATTCCCCAGTATCACGTCAAGGTTCAAACTTTTCCGTTGGCGAAAAGCAAATCATCGCCTTTGCCAGAGCTGTAGTTCATAACCCGGCAATTCTGGTAATGGATGAAGCGACCGCCAACATCGACACTGAAACGGAAATCATGATTCAAACGGCATTGAATAAAGTTAAGATAGGCCGTACAACGATAGTAATAGCGCATCGCCTGTCAACTATAAAAAATGCCGATAAAATCGTCGTTTTAGAAAAGGGCATAAAGGTAGAAGAAGGAAAACACAGTGACCTTCTTGCCAATAATGGTGTTTATGCCAATATTTATCGTTCACAAATTAAATGAGATTGAGGCTCGATGCGATTTTTGTATTGAGCCTTTTTTAAATAGTAGCCTTATTAATTATTTTTATAAACACGGTTGGGTAATAATTTTAAAAAGATACTGAATAGGAGATATGAATTACCGTCAAAAAGTGATATATTATGAATAAAGTTCGATTAAGGTGAGTAAATATGAGTTTCATTCAGGAAAACATACTAAGAATAAACTTGGGTTTATCCGAGGAGTATATAATGATTCAATTTAATGACGTTCACGCAGTCTCTTTTGATCAAAATCTAGATGATTTCGAAGCTATAGATAAAGCAATTGCTCAAGAACGATTATGGATGAAACAAAGACTGGATTTTGCGGAGAAATTCAAAGAAACATATGATTCAAAAAACATGCTGTCATCGACAGATTGTCTAAATCGTCTGATTGAATACGCAAACGATAATCATCCGGATTTAGTGGTACTTGCTGGAGACATAATTGATTATTACAGTGATATAAATCATGACTTTTTAAAGAAATCAATTGAAAGACTAAAGAGCCAATATTTATTTTCTTGTGGAAATCATGAATCTCCTCCGGAGCTATTCCGGGATATTTGCCAAGGAAATCATGACTTTAACTATATTGATTTCAGGGAATTCTTAGTAGTTTCCATCAATAACTCAACAAGAAAGATTAAGCCTTCTCAACTAGAATCATTACAAAAATTGCTTTCTTTGAGAAAACCCTTAATACTAGTAATGCATATTCCAATTATGACAGAGTATAATTTAGTAGAATTTACAAAACTGGATAGTTATTATTCGATGAAATATAATGATTGTGACAAAATCACCCATAATTTCATTAATCTGGTTTCTTCAAGCAATGAAGTCCGAGCAATATTATGTGGTCATACTCATGGATCAATAGCTAGTTTTATCGCTCCAAATAAGCCGCAATATTGTTGTTCAAGCGGGCTAATTGGTTTCGTTAATAAGATTATTGTAAGGTAAAAAAGAAAAAGGAGTAAATTTATGCTTTTCATCTACATTAGACATGGAGAACCAATATACGACCCGGATGGTTTGACAGATTTGGGAAAGCGACAAGCTGAAGCCGTAGCCAAACGCCTTGAAATTATTGGCGTAGATAAAATATTTTCTTCGACTTCGAACCGGTCAATCCAAACAGCTTTACCAACCGCTAAAATACTTGATAAAGAAATTACTTACTTGGACTTTGCGAATGAAAAACACGTCTGGAATAATTTAACAATTGATACTCCATCTGGTAAAACTTGGCTATTTCAATCAAAAAAAGTTGTTGAAATTTTTCATACTCAGGCAATAATTGATTTAGGCATAAAATGGCATGAGCATCCCGAATTCGACCGTAAATCTTATGGAGAAGAAATGAAGAGAATACAAAGTGAAAGTAATCGTTTTTTTGCAGCTTTAGGATACCTTTATCTAGGGGATGGCAAGTATGAGGTTGTTAATGAAAATGATGATCATGTCGTTATGTTTGCCCATCAAGGATTCGGTTTTGCTTTCCTCTCACTTTTACTCAACATTCCTTATCCTTGTTTTTGTACTCGCTTTGAATTGGGTCATGCAGAGATTACCGTCATTGAATTTAAGAACGAAGCTGGATATTCATATCCTAAAGTAATATCTCTATCCAGTGGTGACCATTTACGCTAACAATTTACGTGTCGGTATTAGATGTTTATTTAAAACGAAAGTTGCTTAAATAATGCGATTGCGGAATGCATCGGATTATTTTTTTTATTGGCCTATAAATATCACTTGCGTGCAAAATAGAAAATGATATAATTATTTCTTAGAAAATTCAAATTTTTTCATGGTTTAGGAGTTGTTATATTGGCAATAAAACAAGCATCAACAAAAGAAAAAGTCAGGGCCAATTTCACTGTGCCAGATTATTATAAAAATTTTATCTGCAAAGGAGGAGATTGCCGCGACAGTTGTTGTGTAGGCTGGAAAGTCACCATCCCCATGGATCAATATTTTCTCCTTCACGGACTAAGTTGCAACAAAAAAGTCAAAGAAAAAATCGATAGGACTTTTAGGCCAATTTTGCAAGGAACTCCAGAAAAGTATGCAGAGATAGTTCACACCATGGATGGAGATTGTCCATTGCATAAATTAGA
>JAVEWC010000138.1:0-2990 GCA_034004745.1 Candidatus Izemoplasmatales bacterium
GCTTTATGAGTTCCTGACCTAAAAGCATCTCCCAATCCAAATAGCATCATCGCCAAAGCGAAAAGCCAAAAACTGCTGGCGAGGAAAAACAACAGGAAACTCAGAATGTAAAAAACAAAACACATTATGAGTTCAATCTTCTTTCCGTACATGTCAGCAATAACCCCGGAAGGAATTTCAAAAAGATAGATGATAATTTCCCTGATGGAAATCAAAAGTCCAACTTGAAACAGAGTCAGTCCGCTGATTGTGAGATAGATAATCAAATAGGGCTCGAAAAATATTAGACTTTTCAGAAATCCATACATTTCAAATTTAAATATCTGCAGTCTGAAATCCTTTAATTTAGCCATTTACGTCTCCTAATAGAAAAAAGCATTTGCATGCTTTTTACTTCATTTCGTTAATCTCATTGATGACTCTTGTGATTGCTTTAAAAGCTTCATCTTCATCTTCGCCATTAAAAGTAATCTTAATCGTCTTGTTAGCAGGAACCCCAAGTGACATAACTCCCATGATCGATTTCATGTTGACTTTTCGTTCCTGATACTCCATGACCATTTCCGATTGAAAGCTGTTGGCCTTTGATACCAACTTGGTTGCCGGACGTGCATGCAGTCCGTTCTCATAAGTTATCTTGAATTTTCCATCAATCATAATTTTCCTCCAATAATATTTGAATTTATTTTATCGACAGTCATTTGTGCAGAAAATGGCAAAACCATTTTCACGTTATTTCCGGAGATAAAGATACCGGAAGCGCCTAAATCCTTGAATCCCTCAAGTTTAACAATATCTATGTCCTTCACCTGAAATTTAATTCGATTGCCATCAAGCGAAGCTTTATTGATGTTGGCAATACCACCTAAAAATGCAATGACTACTTCTGATTTATCTACTGTTGTTACCTGTTTCTTTACCTTTGGTTGCATCACAACCAATTTAACGATTACAACAAGAGCAACTAGAAATAAGATTACCGGCCACCAATAATTCTCATTAAGCCAATCCACCAATGCCAGGTTAATCACAAAAAACTTCAATTTACTCACCTCTAAATTATTTTATCACATCTTTGACAAAAATATATAACGCTTACAAAAAAATCTTACATAATGCTTTTTGAAGTTGCAAATAGGAATAAAATAATATATAATCTCACTATTGAGAGGTATATATATGTCAAGAATAATCGAAGCAATCATCGAAATCCCTATGGGAACACAAAACAAGTATGAGATTGATAAAAACAGAAACCGCATTAAACTCAACCGCGTTCTCTATTCCAAAATGACCTATCCAGCTGAATACGGCTTTATTGAAAGAACTTTGGCCGAAGACGGAGACCCTCTAGACATCTTAGTTTTAGCAACTACGCAAACATTCCCAGGTTGTGTAGTCGATGCTAGAGTCATTGGTTATTTGGATATGTACGACTCCGGAGAAAAAGACGAAAAAATCATCGCTGTCGTCGATGCCGACCCTCGTTTTGAGGATTTAATGGATATTAACGATATGAAAGAATTGCAACAAAGAGAAATAAAGCTATTTTTTGAAAACTACAAAAGACTTGAACCAGGTCATCACGTGACAGTATTAGATTATCACAACCGACTAGAAGCCATCAAGTTGATTGAGGAATGTCAAAAGCGCTACGTCGATTACGTCACAAAACAACTTTAAAAATAATCCCTCCTTACACCAAGGAGGGAGTTTTTTTATTTTTGATGGGCAATTTCACCATTGATCATTACTACTTTGGTTTTTGTCAGATAATGATATGGATGACCGTCCCAAATAACGATATCCGCATCTTTACCGACTTCGATGCTGCCAACTCTATCTTCGATATGGTTGATCTTGGCTGCGTTGATTGTAACCGCCTTGAAACCTTCAAGTTCATCAAGACCTTCTCTGACAAAGATAGCTACTTGGGTCAATGCATTAGCTAAATGAATTACTGGATGATCAGTCATGATGGCGAAATCAACTTTTTTGTCTGAAAGAATTTTAGCTGCGGAAAAACTCTTGTTTCTGAGTTCATATTTGGATTTAGAACCTAAAGTTGGCCCGATTATCACTCTTTGATTATGAGCCTTCAAATAATCGACAATCAAGTGACCTTCAGTCGCATGTTCAATCGTTGCGTTCAAGCCAAACTCTTCGATAATGCGGATGGCTGTAACGATGTCATCTTGCTGATGAGCATGAATCTTTACAGGAAAACCTTTGAAAACTCTGGAAAGAGATGCCCATTTAATGTTGAATTCCGGTTTCTTGGCATCTTTGTTGCTTTTTAAGTTTTCTTGATATTCATCAAGCTTTTCTTGATAATCTTTAGCTTTTTGCAAGGCGTCTCTAATTAATGCTGCCGTTGCCATTCTTGTAGCTGGTGTTTGGCTTTTGGAGTTATATACTCTTTTTGGATTTTCACCCAAGGCCATCTTCATGGAAGACTCCTGGACAACCACCATATCGTCAACTGTCTTGCCAAATGTTTTTAAAACCGTAAAAGTTCCGCCAATGCAATTGGCGCTTCCAGGACCGGTGCACACGGTTGTGACACCAGCTTCCATTGCTTCCTGAAAAGCAACGTCTTGCGGCTTTATCGCATCAATTGCTCTCATTTCTGGCGTTATCGGCGATGTCATTTCATTGCCGTCAGCACCTTCAAAACCAATCGCTTCTTCAAAAATCCCGATATGACAATGAGGATCCACTATTCCCGGAGTAACAAAATTGCCTGAAGCATCGATAACTTTTGCTTTCGGAAAATCAGCTTCATTGATTTTTCCAATCTTCTTGATGAGTTTACCTTCAACCAAGATATCGTGCAATTCATAGTTGATATCTGCCATACTGATTAAATTCGCATTTTTAATTAGATACATTTACTTCACCCTTTCTTGACTATATTGATAAAAACATTAGTTCCCTTTATTAAAGCTTCTTCATTCAAATTGAAGCGGCTGTTATGAATATTGTGATTT
>JAVEWC010000139.1:0-2951 GCA_034004745.1 Candidatus Izemoplasmatales bacterium
ATTATTGCCTATATGTCCAGTTGCACCCGTAATATAAATCATGAATGACCTCTCAATAAAAATATTATAACATAATTTCAAAATTAAACGATTTTAATTTAAAAAGCCAGAGGTTTATTGTATAATATAATTAAAAATCCGGAGGTGTAAAAATATATGGAACATAAAAAATTAGATTTGATTAAGGAACTTAAAAACAAGAATCCAAGATTGTTGAAACTTTTAATCGGTTTTGATGGGTTCGTTGATGAAATAATTCACGTTGTCGACAAAAGAATCGACAGCGACAATTTTAAGCGAATTGAGACCATAGAAGATCTGGCAAAGAGAATCCAAAAAGCAAGTGGCTTATCCACGAATATTGAGTTGGTTCCAGTAGTCAAGAAAATTGGCGGAAATGGTCCAATCATGTGTAACGCCATGGCTTCAAGCGGCGCATCAATTACCTATATAGGAGCTTTGGGATATCCGACATTAAATGATGTGTTCCATACTTTGGCTGACAAAGTAAAGGTCTATACCATTGAAAACCCAGGTCATTCCGATGCCTTGGAATTTAATGACGGTAAACTTATCTTGGGCAAAATGAGTTCCTTGACCAATGTAACATATGAGCAGTTAATCGCTGTGGTTGGCGAAGACAATCTTAAAGACATGATTTCCGAGACCGACATGTTTGCGACCGTAAATTGGTCGATGCTACCAAACATGACTGATTTATGGAAAAAACTTTTGGATAGAATCGTTACTAAACTACCTAAGAAGAATCATCGTCCTTTCATGTTCATCGATTTGGCGGATCCGGAAAAGCGGGAAAATGCAGAGATAATCGAAGCTTTGAATCTACTGAAGGAATTTAATTCTTATTTTAGGGTGATTCTTGGTCTAAACAAAAAAGAAGCTTATGATGTCGCAAACGTTCTAGATTTGTTCGATGATGCAAGCCTTAAAAACATGCAAGTGTCTCTGGAAGATTTAAACCAGGCTTTGTATCGCTATTTGGATGTTCATGCAGTAGTAATCCATCCAGTGGACAGGTCTTGTTGCGTAGTTGATGATGTCTTCTATGAAGAACTTGGACCATATGTGGAAAAACCAAAATTGACTACAGGTGCAGGTGATAATTTTAACGCCGGCTTCATGCTTGGCATGTTGTTGGATCTTAAACCGGATCAAGCCTTACTGACGGGGATGTCAACCAGTGGTTATTACGTTAGAAACGCCAAGAGTCCTGAATTCAATGAATTGATTGAGTTTATTGGCGATTGGCACGAAAATTTGATATAACAAAAAAGGAGCTAGAATTTTAGCTCCTTTAATTTGTTTGATTAATCTTCTCTTTTTGCTAATTGATGGTCCAACATCAATAATCCGTTAGGACCAGTCATTTTAACCTTGTCAATCAATTCAGAGAAGTTTGCTTCCTCTTCAACTTGTTCGTCCAAATACCAATTCAAGAAGGAGACACTGGCATAATCCTTTAATTCAATTGCCATCGCCATTAAATTGTTAATGCGTTTTGTGACTTCTTTTTCATGGGCTAAAGATACTTCAAGAATTTCTAAAACTGAAGCAAATTCGTTTCTTGGAGAAGCGAAGCCGCGAATGTCGACTCTTTCCCCTCTGTCGTTCAAATAATCCATAAATTTTTGTGCATGTTCCAATTCTTCACGGAATTGGATTTGGAACCAATGTTCAAAACCTTTCAAGGAATGAGCTGCAAAATAGTTTTGCATAGCCAAATAAACGTGAGCAGATTCAATTTCGAAATTCAATTGCACATTGATTGCTTCTACAAATTTTTTATCCATAATAATATCCTCCTTTTTTCTTCAAGTCTATTATAACTTATTGATAGTTTAATTCAACTGATATACTTATAATTTTTGGTCATCAACGCCATCAAGATATGCCTTGATAGGTTCGATGACTTTTCTTACTGTGCCATCGACGAATGGATTGTCAAGATTGACGGCTTTGATGAGATTGACGAAGCTCTTTGAACCGCCCAAACGGCATAGGCTTAAATAAGATTTGAAAGCTTCTTGATGGTTTTCTCTTGATTTTACCCAATATTGGAAAGCCAACACTTGAGCAAGAGTATAATCGATGTAATAGAAAGGTGAACCGAAGATGTGACCTTGGCGGTACCAATAAGTTCCTTTTTCCAAGAAATGATCATCGTCATAATCTTTGAATGGCAGATATTTCTTTTCAATCTTGCGCCAAGTGGCTTTTCTTTCTTCTTTTGTCATATCAGGTCTTGAATAGATTTCATGTTGGAATTCATCAACTGTTACGCCATATGGCAAGAAGGAGATGGAACTGTCCAAATGGAAAAATTTATATTTGTCAGCATCTTCCTTGAAGAAACCATCTATCCACGGCCAAGCTAAAAATTCCATGCTCATTGAATGAATTTCTGCGGCTTCATATGTAGGCCAACGGTATTGCGGATAATTGTCCCTGGATGAATAGACTTGAAAAGCATGACCAGCTTCATGAGTCAAAACATCGACATCATGTGAGGTTCCATTGAAATTAGCAAAGATGAACGGGGCACGATACTTAGGAATATAGGTGCAGTATCCACCTCCGGCTTTACCTGGTAAAGAATCTAAATCAAGGAGATCTTGATCAAGCATGAAATGGAAAAATTCAGCGGTTTCCTTAGACATTTCTTCATACATGTTCTTAGCGATATCCACCTGCCATTTTCTGTCTCCCTTAGGTGTTGGGTTGCCCGATAAAAATGATAAAGTCAAGTCATAAGATTTTGGATCTTTAATGCCGATTCTTTTGGCAGCGCGTTTTTTTAGTTCCGCTACCAAAGGAACGACATCGCGATAGATTTGCTTACGGTAGTTCGCTACGTCTTCATGGTTGTAATCAGTTCTTCCTAAACGATCATAACCTAATTGTATGTAGTTTTCATACCCAAGTTTTTTGGC
>JAVEWC010000018.1:0-10190 GCA_034004745.1 Candidatus Izemoplasmatales bacterium
ATGGAGCAGGTGAAGGGAATCGAACCCTCATAATCAGCTTGGAAGGCTGAGGTTCTACCATTGAACTACACCTGCTTGATTTGACGCAAAAATATAATATCATATCGTTAGGAATAATGTCAACTATATTTTCTTGTTTTTTTCAACTACTCTTAATTTAGCGCTATGAGCGCGAAAATTATCATCTAATTCTTCTGTATCGGCTGTTATGACTTTGCGATTTACAAGATTGATTAAAGGCTCTTCATCCACTATAATCGCAAGTCCTTTTGGTATTTCTATCGTTGATAATCTTTTAAATAATTGCTTGGCAATTCTGTCTTCCAACGAATGGAACGTAATCACTGCCAACCTACCGCCAACTTTCAGTAAGTCGATGGCATTGATTAATGATTGTTCCAATATTTCCAGTTCCTGGTTAACTTCAATTCTCAAGGCTTGGAATACTTTTTTTGCAGGATGACCTTTCTTGTTGAGTTCTTTATTTGGCAAAGCACTCTTAATTATATCCACTAATTCAAAGGTGGTGTTAATTGGTTTTAACTGTCTGGATTTTACAATTTTATTAGCGATAAATCTTGCAAATTTTTCTTCGCCATACTCAAAAAATATTCTCATTAAATCTTCAAAACTATAATTATTTACAACATAAAATGCATCTGTTTTAGCGCTTTGATCCATCCTCATATCAAGAGGAGCGTCATAGCGATAGGAAAACCCTCGTTCAGGAATATCAAATTGAAAAGAAGAAACTCCTAGGTCAAAAATTATGCCATCAACTTCATGGATTCCCAGATTAGAAAGACGTTCCTTTGCATTAAGAAAATTATCATTTATTGGTTTGAAATTAGGATACATTTTTAGTCTTTCTGCAGCTTTGTTTATTGCATAAATGTCTTGATCAAAACCAAAAAGCTTCCCCTGAGGAAGGTTTACCAAAATGGCTTCTGAATGTCCACCACCACCCAAGGTCATGTCGACATAAATGCCGTTTGGTTTGATTTCCAATAGATCAATAGTTTCTTTCAAAAGAACCGGAACATGTTTATCCATAAAAATCTCCTGTAAGTAATTATAACATAAAGGCAAAAGAAAAACGTTGAAAATTCAACGTATCTTTTCTTTTATGCAGCTTCTTTTTCTGGTTTTGGTTCAACAACCAATTTACCTTTGTAATATCCACATGATTTACATACTTGGTGAGATAAAGTCAATTCACCGCAATTTGGACATACAGCCATTGCTGGAGCGTGTAACTTAAAGTGGGTTCTTCTTTTTCTTTTTTGTGTCTTGCTAATTCGTCTTTGTGGTACAGCCATGTTGCTTCCCTCCTTACTTTTTTAAATTTGCAAATGGATTAAGTTCGTCAATTTCTATTTGATCTAGTTCGACTGTTTCTTCCTTAAAACTTTTTTCTGCACCTTTTGCAATTACTTTCATCGGTTTCTCAACTAAGATTTCGGAAAAAATATAAGGCACTAAATCGATTGTGATACCTTCTATTACATGGGTGTCGTCGTCAATGTAATTGACGGAAAATTTTAACTGCGAATTAAAATCTAATTTAACTGGAACTTCATTTAATGTCAGTGAACAAATCATTATCAAAGTGGTTTTAATGTGCAAGTCAAAAACGAAGGTGTCGTCCTCATGATAATAATGATATTGCCCAACTACCTCTGTGTCTAAAATGTCAGTTAAGTCTTCTTGCTTATCACTCAGGTAGTTTCTCAAATCTAATTTCTCTTCGACAAAGTTGTCATTCTTAGCCTTTTTAATAAGTTGTTGAATTGTCCATTTCAATTCGATCACCTCATCGCAGCACATAAATTATACTTTTTTATCAAGCTAATGTCAAGAAAAATATCTACATATTTCCCTTAACTAATAATCATATCATTTTTAAAAGTTTACTAAATAAGATATAATAAAGAAGATGAAAGAATGAGGTGTTAAAAAGATGGATGAAATATCAATCATAAAATCAAGAATTAACGAAGTTATCGATCCGAGTTGCAATCAAACTCTTGGCGAAAACAATAGTGTAAAGCATGTTGGCATTGATGAAAATAACGCTGTTGTTTTAATCGTTGAAGTCGCTGAAAAAGAGGCGAACATAACAAAACAAATCACTCGAGACATTGCTAAAATAGTGAAGCTTGATTTGGGTTATTCAGGTGTTAAAATCGAGTTTACCAAAAGAAAAGTTAGAAACAAAGAGGCGAAAACTCTTCTTGTCGCATCGGGCAAAGGCGGGGTGGGAAAATCAACTGTCACGGCCAATCTTGCTTATGCTTTAACTAGACTTGGTAAAAGAGTCGGCATTATTGATGCGGATATCTATGGAGCTAATATGCCAAAAATATTTGGAGCTACCGATCATAAACTTTTAGGGAATGAAAATGGCAAGATTTATCCTTTTGAAAAAGATAACATTCAAATGGTATCTACCGAATATTTGGTTGAAGAGAAAAGAGCTTTGATGCTAAGAGGCCCTATGCTGGGCAAAGTGTTAAAACTTTTTTTTCAAGAAACTTTATGGAGCGAAGAAATTGAATATTTCTTGGTTGATTTACCTCCAGGGACTGGAGATGTCATGATGGACATGAAAAACTTCAGCGAAGATGCGAAGATGGTAATTGTGACCACCCCTCAAGAAAGTGCAGCTCATATCGCAATCAAAGCCGGTTATGCAGCTAAAGATTTATCTCATGATGTCATCGGTGTTATCGAAAACATGTCATATTATGAAGTCAATGGTGAGTTTCATTATATCTTCGGCAAAGATGGCGGGAAAAAAGTAGCTGATGAACTTCTTGTTGAACTGTTAGCCAAATTACCAATAACTCCATCTGACAAGATAATCTGTGCTGAAAACGACATGCCTGGCATTATTTACCTTAATTTAGCTAAAAAAATTATAAATATACTTTAAAAGCTCCCTTCGAGGAGCTTTTATTTTATTTCTATATAAGTTTCTGTTTGTTGGGAAAGTAAGATTTGTTCATATTTTTGAACATAACTCAAAGCATCTTTATAACGCTTCTTTTTCTCTAAAATCTCAGAAATTGTCATAGTTACCATCTTTAAGAAATATAAATTTTGTTTTTTTAAGGTAACCGGCAATACTGCGTCGATTAGGTATTCTTTTAAATTCCATTCTTCTTTGCTTTTCATCAGTTTTAAAACATGAGAATATTCTATTCTTGATTTAAATTCATAATGTTTATCATCAATGATTTTTACTGCCTCGAAATATTTGTCCATCTGGTTATTCAATAAATAATATCTGGCTTTAAAGAATAATCCCAGAAGATATATATCTCCATCAGGTTCTAGATGTTCCAAATAGATTAGAGGGTTTTTGCTTTTCGTAGCCATTACGGTTAAGTAAAAATTTCTTTCCTTAGTATTTATGAACCTAAGCATATTGGTATTTAAATATGTACTAGCGGTATTGCCATCATAAATAGCAAAAACATCACGCCATAGATAAACCTCATTGATCCTGATGATATTTGAATGTTTATTGAAAATATTTACTGCGATAGTACCGGTTTCAAAAGCCTTCGTCTGTAAGTTAAGATTTCCATAGATCAAAAACCTGCAGTAATTGTATAATCCATATAAAATCTCGTCATTGAATAAAAGGCTTTCTACTTTGTCGAGTATAATTCTTGCATTTTTATAGTCATTAATAGCCAAGTTGTAGAAACCAGCGTATAACAGTAACATCGTAAAACCATATTCTTCTAATGACTGAAGATAACGGAATGATTCGGAATAAACTAATTCAGCATTCTCTAAATCCTCTATAAGTATGTAATAGCCTAATTTGACTATTTGTAGCAATATTGAAAATTGATACTTGTTCACTTCATCAAATAAAGCTTTGTAACCATAAATATCTTTGTAAAAAAACAATTTTGCAGATTTTTCTAAATATTCAATCATTTCTTCCGGAAAAGTAATGCTGTCCATATCCATGAACATTCTTTCCATGATTAGATAAAGATGTTCCCTATTAACCACAATCTGATTATTTTCAATCTTTGATAAATAGGTATTTGAGCAAATACCCACAGAGACCGCTTCCTGAGTCATATCCAACTCCAACCTCCTCTTGCGTAAAATTTGGCCAATACCACTATAATAGAATTGGGCAATGGTGTCTTTTCTTCTTTTTAACTCATTGTTTAGTACTTCAATCATAATTTAGACCTTCTTTCTGTATATATTTAAAATTTTATCAAAAAAATTATAAATCATATTTTTTCAAAAATAAAGAATTAAATATTGAAAGAATTTATTGCTTTTCACAACCAATTGATTGATTATGGCTAAATATGTGTAAAAAACAAAACCTGAGCATCATAGCTCAGGCATTTTACAATGTTGAATAATTGGACAATTTTTGCAATTAGGTTTCCTTGCTGTACAAAAATATCTACCAAAAAATATTAATTTGTGGTGTAGTGGTATCCAAAGATGCTCCGGATACAACTTCATGAGGTTATTTTCGATTTTGATAGGTGATGAATCAACTTTTGCGAATCCCAATCTGATTGAAACTCGTGAGACATGAGTATCGACAGCTATACGAGGGATATGATGATATTCTGCAAGATAAACATTTGCGGTTTTTCTTCCTACACCAGGAAGAGATTCCAGTTCTACCTGATTGTCAGGAATGATTCCAGAAAAATCCGTTAAAATTTTTTTTGCCATTAAATTCAGGTTTTTAGCCTTATTACGGTACAATCCGAGATTTCTTATTTCAAATTCTAAATCGGATATATCAGCCTCAGCAATATCCTTAAGAGTAGGAAATCTTTTGAATAGTTTAGGCGTCACTTTGTTTACTGATTGATCTGTAGTTTGCGCCGAAAGCATAACGGCAATCAAGAGTTCGAAATCCTTTTTATAATTCAATTCACAGCCGGCATTGGGATATAACTTGTCAATCTCCTCATAAATCCGTAAGGCATTTTCTTGTTTTTTTGTCAAGATTCGAGAAACTCCTTTAAGACTTGAGATTTCTTTTTGCCGGTCTTCTTAATCTTTACCTCTTGATTAATTTGTCTTTTCTTAAGCAAAACGCTGTCAAGATAACTGATTGAATAACGATTAGCTTTAATGGCAGTAAAAACTGCATCTTTAATATCATCTTTGGTATACTTATACTCATGAACCCATTTGATAATCATTTCAACTTCAAGCGGTTTGATTTGTTTCTGGAAATTCTTTTCCAATAGCTCAACGATTTCCTCTTCCAAGGTTTCATATTTATGACTTGAAGTCATCATTTCTTCAAGAATTTTATTTTGATAGAATTCCAAAATTTTGCGATAAGTCAAGTCGATGTCAAAACTCTCCTTTTGTTTACCGTTTTGGCCCTTTATTAAAATAAAATTAAGGTATTTTTTTTGCATTAAACCATCCATCAACGCGACGGCCTGTTCCTCAGTAATCGTTAATTTTTTGGTCAATATTTTCGGTGTGACAAAATGGATTTCTTTTACTTTAAGCACATTCAACTCCATCAATAAAAAAGCTTCCATCTCAGTTAAGCCAAGGTCTTTATAAGTCTTTTTCAGCAGTTTATCGAAGTCTATTATGCCTTCAGCAATCATCTTTTTTAGAATCATTACTTCCATATCATTAACCTACTTTTCTTTATTATTGGCCAGCTTTTTCAATGAAGTTAAAGCAGCATTTTGTTCAGCTTCTTTTTTACTCTTTCCTTTGCCTTCACCCATGATGATGTTGTCATCCATATAGACTCTGGCTATAAACTCTTTCTCATGAGCCGGTCCAGACTCACTGATAATTTCATATCTAAGACTTCTCTTGTCTGATTGAAGAAGTTCTTGAAGTTTACTTTTATAATCATTGTCTTCCTTGTGGAGGTTCTTCATGATTGATGGAAATACCACTTTTTCTGTTACCTTATATACTTCCAACAAGCCTTTATCTACATAGATAGCTCCTAAAAAAGCTTCAAAAGCATCAGCCAAAACCGCAGGCTTTTCTCTTCCTCCAGATAAATCTTCACCCTTACCCAATAATAAATAGTCGCCAAGATTGAAGGATTTAGCATACTGAAACAACGCTTCTTCACAAACTTCTTGCGCTCTTTTTTTGGTTAATATTCCTTCGGACTCAGGAATATGATCATAGAGAAATTTACCAACAATCAAATCCAAAACCGCGTCACCGATAAATTCAAGTCTTTCATTGCTCAAACAATTATTTTCATTGGCATATGAAGAGTGAGTCATGGCTCTAGTTAAAAGTTGGAAATTTTTGAACTTCAAGTCAAACATCATTTCCAATTCTTTTATGTCTTTATTCATCTTCAAAATCCTTCTGGGTATCCAAATATTCTTTTACTGTTTCAAAAACTCTTTCTCGGCAAACATTTGCAGCTTGACGTATACCATTGTAGAAACCATAGGCTTTTGAAGCACCCTGAGCTTTAATTACTGGTTTGTACAATCCAAAAATCACTGCTCCGCCTATTTCTTCGGCGGATAACTCTTTTTTGAATTCTTTTAAACTTTTTCTTGCAAATAAAGCTCCGATTTTTCCTGGCAAACTATTAGTCAGGTGCTTTTTCAATAGTTGACCCATACCTTTGGCGGCTCCTTCAACTGACTTCATTACGATATTTGCTGTAAATCCGTCGCTAATTAAAATATCACAAGGCGGATCTAGAACGACCTTAGGTTCTACATTACCATAAAAACTGAACAAGTGGGTTTCTTTGAAAAGTTGAAAAACTTCTTGGTCAAATTCTCTTCCTTTTCCATCTTCTGTCCCTATATTAATTAATCCTACTTTTGGATCTTCGATATTCAACATTTTTTGTGCATATATTTTAGCAAAGTATGCCTGTTGCAACATATATTCTGGTTTTATACTCAAATTAGCTCCTGCATCGAGAAGAATGGTATGTCCGCCACTTACACGAGGTAGAAGAGGAGCGATGGCCGTTCTTTTAAAGCCTTTCATTCTTCTTACCAATATATGAGCTCCAGCAATCAAGGCTTGTGTAGCTCCACTTGAGACTACAGCGTCGCTTTCATCAGTTCTTAAACTGTTCAAAGCAACAACCATTGAAGAATCCTTATGAGTTTTTATTGCTTGGATAGGGTTTTTCTCACCCATAGGAATCGCATATTTTGCATCTATGACATTTATTCTTGTTGCATCAGTCAAGTATTGAGCAATAATGTCTTTATCACCATATAGATTTATTTCAATGTCAGGTATATGCTTAATAGCCATCATTGCGCCTAAAATTTGTTCTTTTGGAGCGTAATCTCCGCCCATGGCATCTACACCAATTTTATACATATTCAACACCTCTTTTTATAAAGTATATCATACCTTAATCCAAATTATAAGAATCAATTGTTTTTAAAACTTTGTTTACGATTTTTTGTGATGATGTATCGTTACTTTGAATTAGTTGCTTTGCATCCTCGAACGCTAAATCACGGATTTCCTGGTCTTTAATCAAATTTGCGAATCGGAAATTAGGCACCCCGGATTGAGCTTTTCCGAAAACTTCTCCTGGACCTCTAAAAGCCAAATCATACTCGCTTATCAAAAATCCATCATTTGTCTGTTCCAAGATTTTTAATCTCTCAATTTCTTCAATAAAATCATCAACTACCAAATAGCAATATGCATCGAAATCGTTTCTGCCAATTCTTCCTCTAAGCTGATGAATTTGAGCAAGCCCAAAAGCATTGGCGTTGAAGATAATCATTGCCGAAGCATTTTCGATGTTTACTCCTACCTCAACCACTGTCGTTGATATCAAGATATCCGTTTGACCAGTGTAAAACTGGTCTAAGACACTCGTCTTTTCCAGATCGCTCATTTTCCCATGCAAGATATTTATTTTAGCGCTTTTGAATCTTTCCTTTATTAATGAAAAAGCATCCTCTAAAGCGAAATAATTGCGCGTATCACTTGTTTCAATTAAAGGACAGATAACATAAATTTGTCGATGTTTTTCTAATTCTTTTTCAATGATTTTAAAAGGTTTGGTTAAACCTTGAAAATCTACTATCTCTGTTTTGATATGCTTACGGTTTCTAGGTTTTTGCCTAATGGTTGAAACCTCTGTATTTTCAAACAACGAAATAGCTAGGGTTCTTGGAATTGGAGTAGCTGTCATCATTAGGATATCTGGGTTAACACCCTTTTCTCTAATCGCTTTTCTTTGTTCAACGCCAAATCGTTGTTGTTCATCTATCACAACAAAACCTAGATTTTTGAAAGTTATATCTTCTTGCAAAAGACTATGTGTGCCAATGATGATATCAACAAGGTGATTTTTTGTCTCTGTCAATATCCTCATTCTCTCAAAATTAGGGGTCTCACTTGTCAACAGTGCAATCTTTAGACTAGAATCTCTCAATATATTGACAAGACTATGATAATGTTGTTTGGCCAACACTAAAGTTGGTGCGAGTATAGCAACTTGGTAACCCGCCGTAACCACCGCATAAGCGCAAAGAATTGCAACAATTGTTTTGCCTGAGCCGACATCTCCTTGAAGCAAACGATTCATCCGATTCTTCTTTTTGAAATCTAAGAAGATTTCGTTGGTAACTGCTTTTTGATCATCCGTAAGTTCAAATGGCAATGTTGAAATCAGTTGTTTTACCTGGGAGATATCGTAATGCTTTAATGGCCTAGTAACCCTCATGTTTAAATTGCGAATTAATTCGATACGAGCTCCAAATTTCAAAAATTCTTCATATGCCAATCTGTATTTTGCTTGATCAACATCTTCCAAACTCTTGGGAATATGAATCTTCTTGATAGTTAAGTTGATATTGTCGAACTTGTTCTTTTTAATGATGAATTCGGGCAATTCTTCATTGAGCAAATATTCAGATTTTAGTATATTATTGATGATTTTTCTTATCCGTGAATCAAGAATACCATTTAGCCCATATACAGGAAATATACCCTCGACAAAATTCTTGTAAAGCACCAGATTGCTAGCAGAAAAGCTATTATAATTTTTTAAGAATTTTCCAGTTACTACTATTTGATCGCCCGAGTTGATTTGGTTTTTTAAAAATTCCCTATTAAAAATGGATACTGTGAATTTAAGGTTGTCAAGACTAACTTGAATAGTTAATTTTGTAAGTTTCTTTCTAATATAAACTAGTTTTGGTCTATCAATTACATTAATTTTAAGAGTCAAATTCTTGTCAATTTGTAAATCTTCATGACTGTGCAACCTAAAGATTTCATATTTTTTTGGAAAACAAAAAAGCATTTCTTCCAGAGACGCTATTCCAATATCTTTAAGTTTTTCCAAAGTTACCTTGCCTATGCCTTGGATATCTTTCAGTTCCATATGTATTCCTCATGTATCAACTATGATTCTTTATTATTATACCATTAAAAAAATGACTAACAAATCCCTTAGTCATTTTTAAACAAAAAAGAGACTAATCCTTTTTGAAAAGTCTCTTTACTAATAATTTATTCAATAGAGATAATGTAAGAATATATATCTTGACCGCCATTAATTACATCAACTTCCAAACCGAAAGTCTCGTCTACAAATGACAGTAATTCGTTGACTTCATTTTTGTCAACATCTTTTCCATACATGACAGTAATAATTTCTGAACTTTCGTCCACCATTTTCGCAACCAGGTTCTTGACGACATCGCTTCTTACTTTGTCAGTAGTAACGATTTGGCCATTGAAGATTCCCATGAAATCGTCTTTTGCGATATCTATGCCATTGTTTTTGGAATCTCTAATTGCAAAGGTAACTTCACCAGTTTTGACTTTTTCCAAATAATCAGTCATCTCATCAATATTGGCTTCAACTTCTTGGGTTGCATCAAACATTGTCAGTGCAGAATATCCTTGGGCAACTGTTTTTGCCTTCAACACATGAACGTCTTTGTCTTCAATCATGTCTCTAGCCGTTTCTGCTGATAAAAGGACGTTTTTATTGTTAGGAATGATAATGATATGATCGGCATTGATGCTGTCAACAGCTTTAACGAAATCTTCGACTGAAGGATTCATGGTTTGACCACCATCGATTATGTAATCACAACCCATTTCAATGAAAGTTTCTTTTAAGCCTTTGCCATTGACCACTGCAACAAGAGCATATTTCTTCTTGATTTTTGGAGCTA
>JAVEWC010000018.1:10290-13582 GCA_034004745.1 Candidatus Izemoplasmatales bacterium
TTACCTCTCGCTCCCATTAACATACCTCTAGAAAGTGCTTTGGCTACCTTGCCAATTGATGTTTCTTCTAATTGTTTAATAGCATTTGCGCCAGCCGACATTGTCGCTGACATGTTTGAGCCTGTATCTCCATCAGGAACTGGGAACACGTTCAAATCATTAATTCTATTCATATTATTCTTTAGTTTCACACTGCCGTTTACAATCAAGTCTCTAAATAATTTGCCATCCATTGTGGTTGTAGACATATTTTTAAACCCCTTTATTTTTTGTTTTGATTTTTCGTGGTAGACATATTTTAATATCAAAAAAAGCAATAGCATTATAACATATGGTTTTTAAAAAAGCAATTATTTTGAATATAGTGAACGTTATCACAAAATTAATAATATTTTTCTTGCATTTAATTCTATATATGATAAAATAGAAATGCTGAAATCTTAACAGAAACGGAGTGATATCATGCCTAGAGTATGCAGTGTAACAGGTAAAAAATTTATGACTGGTAACAACCGTTCGCATTCTTTGCACGCTACAAAAAAACAATGGAAAGCTAACTTGCAAAAAGTAAGAATTATCGATGAAGATGGTCAAGTAAAACGCGTATACGTTTCTGCTAGAGCATTAAAAGCTGGTAAAGTACAAAGAGCTTAAATTTTTAACCGAATACTAAAGGAAAAGCAGACGAAATCTGCTTTTTTCTTTTTATCTGAAGGTAACTGTTACGCTTCGCAGGACGGAATCATACTCCAATGTAGAGTGGTTCAAGGCATAATAATAAACTACGACAGTATCGCCTGCTTCATAATTATTGTAGACATAATTGAAGTAATCTTCCTCATTCAGGACTTGGTGAGAATCAATTCTATAGATTATGTCCCCGCTCTTAATCTCGGTAGTTGAAAGAGTAGAGTTGCTGATGGTATTCATGATTACCAAACCAGTTGAAACGTCATTTGGTAATGGAATGGTCAGAGCTTCTGTTATCTTGTTCCCATTGATTATCAGATCGGAAACAATAATATTGCCATTGTTGTAAAGACTTGTGACCTGTTTATACTCAGCACCTAATCTCGGCATAATTGTATGATCCGGAAGATTGCCATCTTCAATTCTCTCGATGATTCTTTTTACTATATCAATAGGTATGGCAAATCCCATGCCTTCAATTTCCGTAGTCGCATATTTTGAGACATTGATTCCAACTACTTCCTTATTTAGATTATATATTGGCCCACCACTATTGCCGGGATTAATAGCTGAATCATGTTGAATATAATTGACATAATGATTCCTGTCGACCATTCTATTCAAACCTGAAATAATTCCAAGAGTCACTGAGCCATAGAAACTTATTCCTCGTGGATTTCCTGCAGCCAACATGAACATGCCTTTTTGCAGTTCTGCCGAATTGCCCAAAACAGATACGTTAATATTAGGTTTATCAGGTGCTGAAAACTTTAATATCGCAATGTCAACTTCTTCGTCAAAGCCGATAAGATTAGCTACGTATCTATTTCCGTCACTAAATGCTATTACGAAATTATTTCCACCCTCAATTACATGATGATTGGTAATTATATAATAATTATGGTCAGTATTATCGTAACGATAAACAACCCCAGATCCAAGCCCAACCCCATCAGATCCTAAATAACTTATTACTGCATAAACTGAGGAATCGGCCTGATATACTACATCTAATATCTTTTGTTGAAATTCATCAATATAAAGCCCTATTTCACTGTTCTCAAGGAGAGCGACAGTCTTTTGTTCTACTCTAGAATAGATTTCATCATAAAATTCACTATCAATAGAACTAATAATTTCATTGTACAAATCTTGATAAATATCGTCATAAACACTATCATAGAGTTCAGAAATCAATTCATTGTAATCGCTGAATGTGTAAAGACTGTTCGTCGTTGTCGTTACCGCTTCAGTTGTATTTTCATAAGTTGTCGAAGATAAAATCTCATTCATACCCTTTATGGAAATATTGGCAATAAAAAGCATTAATAAAAGACTAATGAAAATTAGTAATTTTTTCATCATGGCGCCGCCTTCAACACAATATCAGTAATTGTTAGTGTTTCTTCATTTCTAATCAACTCAACATCAATAATGTCGCCGACACGATATTTAGAAAACTCTTCAACGAATTGTCTGCTTGAATAGATAGTTACATCGCCAATTCTCGTTACAACGTCACCAGGAAGAATATATTCCTCCATGGTTTTTCCCGCTTCTACTTCCAGAATATAGAAGCCTTGTACGACTCCATCCGGAAGAGTAATGCCATTTTGAATAAAGTAATCTTGATTATTCTTTATATCAACAAATCTAATTCCCAAAACTGGTTTTTGCTTTGAATAACCATAAGTTTCTATGTCTTCAACAATCGCTTGTACTAGATTTGATGGAATCGCAAATCCCATGCCTTCTATATCTATGGACGTCAATTTGATAACATTCACTCCAATTAATTCTCCATAAATATTGAATAGTGCTCCACCGCTATTACCGGAATTGATAGCTGCATCATGTTGAATGTAACCGACAAACATGTCGTTGATTCCATCGTTATCAATATCAAAATATCTTTGTAAACCAGAAATTATACCCATGGTCATCGAACCATAATAGGTAAATCCTGATGGGTGTCCAACTGCAATGATAATTTCGCCTTTTTGAAGTGCTGAAGAGTCTCCAAAGCTAACGACTGGCAGTGTTTGGTCTGTATCAAAGTAAAGTACTGCCAAATCGACCAATTCGTCAACACCTCTTAAAGTAGCGGTAATTTCTGTTTCATCCTCAAAAACCACTTTATATGATGAACCATTTTCTACAACATGATTATTTGTTAAAACATAATATCGGGAACCTTCTGATTTATAAATAACTCCAGACCCAACAGATTGAGCTGTCCCACTGCCATCTAAATTCTTAACACCGATTACCGCTTTAGATTGATTAGCTTCAAGCGATAGAATCATGTCGATTACCGATTCGGCATCAACAGCAATGTTCCCAGCCTGGATTTCCTCCAAAAGGTCACTTATGACAGACTCATATAATGTTTGAAATCTTTCTTCCGCAATGTCATTTAGTACTTCTTCTTTAACCTGTTCATAAAGTGAATCATATATTCTTTGATATAATTCAGATATTATTAATTCTTCATCTACTGAATTGATTGTCGTTTCTTGAGTAGTTGATTTTGTCAAAAAAGTTCTGGCAGTTGATTCAACGGGATTAAAAATACCCGCGCAACCCACAAGAACTGTTACGG
>JAVEWC010000140.1:0-2903 GCA_034004745.1 Candidatus Izemoplasmatales bacterium
CGATTTTAATATCATCAATGACTTTTACCTGACATGACAAGCGGACGTTATCTTTCTTTTCTTGAGGGGAAAGAAAAGGTTCTTCCATCGGTTTGACTTCGCCGCCGCCTTCAAGGACTTGACACTTGCAGAAACCGCAAGTGGCTTTTCCACCGCAAGCGGAAGGAATGAATATTTTGTTATTGGATAAAATATTGAGCAGAGTGTCTTCGCCTTTTACAGGAATGACTTTATCATTGTTGATGGTAATGGTTTTTTCTTTATTTCCACCTAAGGCAATCGTAGCCAATATCAATAATACCGTTATCAGCAACAATAACCCGGTAATGATGATTGGTATATAAAAATTCACTGCTAAAAATAAGTTCATATTCTATCCCCCTTTAAAAGATGGATAATCCGGTAAAACCGATGAATGCCAAAGACAAGATCCCTAAAAGGATGAAGGCAATCGCTTTTCCAGATAATCCCTTTGGAAGATTGGCGTATTTTGCTAATTTTTGTCTGATGCCCGCAAGTAGAATTATCGCTAACATCCAGCCCAGTGATGAACCGAAGGAAAAAGCAGCGGTTTCAACGAATGAATATTCTCTATTGACGAAGAAAAGTGATACTGCCAAAACTACGCAGTTAACGGTAATTAACGGTAAATAGATACCGAAAGCATTATAGAGTTTTGGTAAAAACTTAGCCAAAAACATTTCCAAAAACTGAACAGTTGCGGCGATGGTGATGATGAATACCAATAGACTCAAATTAGTTGTGCCTGTAGATTTCAATAAAGCATAAATTGGCCAGTTGATGATGCCGGTTAACGTAACCACGAAAACAACCGCTATCCCCATGCCTTTAGCATTTTTGACATTGGTGGAGATGGCAATCAGCGGACACATACCTAAAATATAGACTAAGGCAATATTTTGATTGGTCAATGATGAAATGATAATTTCAATTACACTTTTCATGATGTTGTCTCCTGATTTTCATAATATTTGAGGAGTTCTCTCATACCCCAGATAATAAGACCTAAAACGAAGAAGCCACCAGGTGCCATGGCCATGACAACCCATTTTTCCCATCCCGCGCCCATGACCGGCATGTTAAGAATGGTTCCGAATGCCAGAAGTTCACGGATAATAGCTACAACGATCAATACGAAGGTATAACCCATCCCGCTGGCAAAACCGTCAACGATTGAATATTTAACTGGGTTCTTGACCGCAAAAGCTTCTTGACGGCCCATAACGATACAGTTGGTGATGATTAGTCCGACATACGCGCCCAAGGCGTCGGCTATCGGCATGAAAAATGCCTGAAGGAAAGCTTGAACGGAGATAACGTAAGTAGAAATGACAACCATGTAAGTTACCATTCTTACCTTTGGTGGAATAATGTTTCTGATAAGAGAAATTGTCAATGAAGAAGCCATAATGACAAAGGTAACGCCAAGTCCCATGGCAATTGCATTTTCAACTTTATTCGTTACTGCAAGGGCAGAACAAATACCTAATACTGCAATAACGATCGGATTGCTTCTGGAGATGCCGTCTTTTAAGATATTGAAGGATTTGGTATACTTAACTCTGATTAATTTCATCCTTTTCACCCCTTATCCTAATTTTGACTAAGCCAAGCGAGTTTCGCTGCGGCATAGTCAGTATTGATAATTTCTTCAAAGCGTTTGGAAGTGTTGGTAGCTCCAACGATTGAATCAATTTCGTTAGGTAGATTGGCACCAGGGTCTTTGTTGATCATAAATTCAGGAACCATTACTTTACCAACGAAAGTTTCCAAATATTGGCTTTCGGCGATAACTCCGCCTAAACCAGGTGTTTCTTCCTGTTGGAGAATTGAGACTTTGACGATAGTTTCAAAATCGGACTCCAACGTAAGGATACCTTCAATCGGACCCCAGACACCACCACCAGAAAGAGCGAAACTTACGGATCCATTGTCAGGATTGACATAAAATGTCCATTCGTCAACTTCGACTACATCAATCTCTTGATCAAAAGTCTCGTTGATTGTTGCGAGGGTATAACTGATGCCATTGGCTTCAAGGATGGCAATCTTGATTTTTGCATCTTGGTTATTTTGGATTCTTTCAGCCGTCAAGGCTTCCACACCTACCAAGATGCCGGAAGTGAGAACTGCCATTATCAAAACAAACAATAACAATTTTAGATTTGTTTTCATTGAGCAGTCACCTCTTTTTCTTCAGGAACTTCAATATTTTTTTCAAATAAACCATCGATAAGTGGTGCGATGGCATTCATCAAGATTATCGCAAAAATAACGCCCTCTTGGAAGGTAGCAAAATTACGAATCAATATTGTGAAAAATGCCAAACCAAAGCCATAGATGATTTTACCCCATGGTTTGATTGGTGCGGTGACAGGGTCGGTAGCAACAAAGAAAGCTCCGAACATTATCCCACCGACAAATAATGAAAGGATTGGGTCCGGAAAAGCTGCTGGCGCTAGCCAGTAGCCCAGAGCTGCAAGTCCAAAAAAAGATCCCAAATAAGCAACAGGTATTCTCCAGTCTGCGACTTTTAGAACCATTAAGGCAATACCCAAGACAATAATGCCGACTCTAAAGGTTTCGCCTATCGCTCCAGGTACATTGCCTAAGAATAAATCCATAAAACCATACGTGAAGTCTCCGCCTCTATTTAGCAATGTCAATGGTGTAGCTCCTGCAAAATTATCGATTGATGGATGAATCCATTCAGCAGCGGTAATCAATGAAGGGAAAGAGATGGTGACGAATAAAACACCAACAACGGCCGGATTAAAGATGTTTTTTCCTAAACCGCCAAAAATTGCTTTACCGAAGAAAACACCAAATACTGAAGCTACCGCAACCACCCAAAGTTTCACAGTTGGTGGCAACATCAAGGT
>JAVEWC010000141.1:0-2890 GCA_034004745.1 Candidatus Izemoplasmatales bacterium
CCGATTGTAAGAACACAAAGGACCATATGTGATTCGGCCAATTCAAGTTGGATGTTGTAATTTCTCTTCATGATTTGATAAACGTCAAATCCTGATAGACCTAAATCACTGACTTTGACCATCAACTTGGTTTCATCACAGTCGTAGCAGCCATGTTCAAGTAAATAATCTTTGTCGATAACGCTGATGCCGGGTATGTTTTTAAGTTTTTCCCGAGCGACTTTTGCGAGTTTTAAAATCTCGTTGATTTTCGCCTTACCCTTGAAATACATCGTTTTTCTCGCTACATCCAAGGAAGCCATCAATAGTGAAGAAGGAGATGTCGATTGCAACATATTCAAGGTAGCTCGTAATCTTTGGTGATCAATTCTTTCGCCCTTAGTAAGAATTATCGAACTTTGGGTCAGACTGCCCGCAGTTTTATGCATTGAAGTGGCCGAGATGTCAGCTCCCGCTTCCATCGCTGAATAAGGGAGTCTGTGTGAGAAGTAGAACTGAGCTCCATGCGCTTCGTCGACCATGACGGTCATATTATGTTTATGGGCGTATTCAGTGATTCTTTTTAAATCGCTGACCACACCGAAATAGGTTGGGTTGATGATAAAAACTGCTTTTGCATCGGGATTTTCGTCAATAGCAGACTTGACAGTTTTATAACTTACGTCATTGGCAATTCCCACAAATTCATCAATATTCGGTTTAATGAAGATAGGCATCGCTCCTGACAAAATAAGTCCGTTGATAACGGATTTATGAACGTTTCTTGGCAAGATGATTTTATCATTGGCTTTACAGACGGAAAGAACCATGGCTAAGATGCCGCTGGTTGTGCCATTGGTTAAAAAATAGGAACGATCAGCTCCCATGGCTTCGGCCATCAAATTTTGTGCTTCGGCAATCACGCCGGTTGGAAAACTTAGATGATCCAGTCCCACAGGGGCATTTGAATCCAGCAAATAGAGTTTCTTGCCAGCAAATTTTTGTAGATCATTTTCGATTCTTCCCAATTTATGTCCAGGTACGTCAAATGGAGCGACATGACTCGTTCCGTATTCTTTTAATTTAGTGAAAAACGGGGTTTTCTCCTGATTAGAGTCTTTCATTAAGCATCCCTTTCTTTTAAAGCATTATCTTCAACAAAATAATACCATATTTCAGGTAAAAACAAAAGTAATTTTATCTGATAAACCAATATTTGCCCATAGATGTCCAATGTAATTTTTCTGTGTTGTCACAGTACTGTATTCATTCTTCTCAAAATAAAACAATTCGTTATTTTTTTTACAATAGGACCTTGTAAATACAGCGAAAAAATATAAAATTATATATAAGTGAGGATGTTTCTTGAGACTAAAGGAATTTCAAAAAAAAGTAAAGGAAAGAACGAAATTTGATCTTGTAAAAGGCTTATTTCAAGCTTTTACGGTAACAGTGGTTGCGGTCGTTGCCGTGACGGTGTTCATTCCCAAAAGTCCTGTAGCCAGCTTTGACAAAGTCAAGGCTTTTTCGCATGAAATCATCTATCAAGTAAATGTGCTTGATGAAGATAATATTGTTAAGAGCAATGAAGTCTTTTTGGTGGCTGAGAGCCAATACGAAACATTTAAGCGTCCGATATCTTTGGGTGACAATTATGGTACTTTCACAGGTTTGAGGAAGAATACTCAATACAGTCTGAAAGTTCTCTATGACAAAGGGTATGGCGAAGAGGTTTTGACCAAGACTACCATAACCACTGATAATCCTTTGGTCGCAGCCATCAGCGGTGTCGATATCATGACATCTGGGCATATGAGCCTGTATAATATCGCTATCAGTTATGGAGACACGGTTGGTTATAGCGACTGGCAAATCCGTTATGCGACAATCTATCCTGAATCTGAAGAATATTCTCAAGAAGTTTATTACAATACTCTAGTTTTGCCAATGATGGTTGAAACTGTTCAACTAGAGTTCTATCCATCAAACGGAGCGGTCTACCATATCATTCTTGAAGCAACTTATGAAGACAAAATGGTAATCCTTGATGAAGTGAGTCTAAAAGCACCTTTCAGTGTTTATGGATATTTATATTTAACCGATTATACGGAAGATCAAGTACAATTATATATCTATGGTGAAGAACAAACCGAAGTTGATGTTTTATACGTTTTAGAATTATATCAAGACGAAAATTTAGTTAAAAAATATGAATATGATTCATTGAACCAGTTCCAAAATGATGAGAATTTGATTATTACGGATTTAAATCCGGACACCGATTATTATCTGTTTTTGAAAGCCTATTATCGCGACCCGATAACTTTGCTTGAAACCCATGTTTTACTCAGTGAAGTCTATGTTCATACACTAGCGGAATCGACAACACCGATTGTTATTCCCAACAGTCCGGTGGTAACGGTTGAAAACCTTACGGCTTATGAAAATTATCTTATTTATCAAATTAATTTGACTGATTATCATGAAATTGCTAGCGCAGGTGAAATCAGATTGGTAGTGGAAAATGAAACTGAGCTTTTTGAAGAGTACCTTGATATCGGCAATAATTTTGGCAGCATTTCCGGTTTGACCGCAAATACGGAATACAGTTTGAAAGTATTGTTCAATCAAGGTAATGGTGATGCAATTTTGCATGAACAGATCATTACAACCAACGAGGTATTGATTGCGGCGATTTCTGAATTTACTGATTTGGGTATGGGCAGTTATCAAGTGGAATTAATTTACGGAAATACCACTGGATACAGCGATTTCCAATTAAGCTATGCAAGCCTTTCCGATGCTTATCCTGAAGAATATTATTATGATGACGCTTACTTGAGTTCCTTACAAGCTTCAGTCCAAATAGAATTTTATGACAGTCTTTCCAGTCGTTATAGTTTAATCTTGA
>JAVEWC010000019.1:0-5782 GCA_034004745.1 Candidatus Izemoplasmatales bacterium
GTAGTTGACGATTCTCCTTTTTATTACATTGACCCAAGCGACGGTAAAGATACAATCAAGGCTCAACAACTTCATGAGTATGGAACTTTATTTATCTATTTATATGAAGCGATTGATAATGAGGAGTTCAGTTATGAGCATTTCTTTATGACAATAGAGAATCATTTCGTCGAAGAAAACGTCAATAATGGCAAATTATATCTCAAGTCTAGTGAAGAAATCGACAATCAGATTAATCAATATTTTCTTGATAAGGAAACTTGGAATTCAGCGAAAGAATGAGGAAGAGGTTACTCACAGAAAAGATTTAAAAATTACTTTATATTTATAACATCAAATTGATATTACCAACTAGAAAAACATTCATTTATATTGTAAACTGATTGTAATAAGCGTATGATGAAGTTGAGTCTAGAAGACTAAAAATAATCAGCCCGTGATGGTGCCGATACCTTGTTAAATGTCATGACGACAAACTAAAAACGCCATACAATTAAAAAGACAACACCACCACCTGAAAAGTCATTTTATGATCAAGAAAGGTAGGTGAAAGTTAATGGCACAAACTAAGGCAGCTCCAGCTAAACCAGCTCCAGTAAAACCAGCACCGGCAAAACCTGCAGGCAAGAAATAAGAAAATACTTAATATTTTTTAAGAAAAGATTTCCATATTTGGCATAAACAAAAGAATGATTTTGGCAAGTCGCTATTTTTTAAATAACGACTTGTTTTTATATTTATGATATAATTATATTATTATGATTCATGAGATAACTTATATTAGTTTTAAAGAAGTTTAAAGTATAGAAGCGGAGTTCCGTAATGAAAAAAGTAGAAATATTAGCGCCTGCAGGCAGTAGGGAATCGCTAATTGGAGCAATTAATGCAAAAGCTGATGCCATTTACTTGGCTGGCAGAAAATTTGGAGCTAGGGCTTATGCGACAAATTTTGAAGCCAAAGATTTCAAGGAAATAATCGATTACGCTCATTTGCGTGGTGTTTTAGTATTTGTGACAGTCAATACTGTCATATTTGATGAAGAAATTAATGATTTGATTGAATATACAGATCATTTGGTTGAATATGGTGTAGATGCCTTTATTGTCCAAGATTTGGGAGTTATTGATATATTGACCAAAAGATATCCAGACACCGATATTCATGCCTCTACCCAAACTAACACTTTAAACGTGAATCAAGCAAAATTCCTAAAGAATCTAGGCGTAAAACGAATTGTTATGGCAAGAGAAACTCCACTTGACATGATTAAGCAAATCAAAAAAGAAGTCGATATAGAATTGGAAGTTTTCATTCATGGTGCACTTTGCGTAAGTTATTCCGGTAATTGTTTGATGAGTTCAATGCTACACTCCAGATCAGGTAACAGAGGTGAGTGCGCTCAACCTTGCAGAATGGTTTATTCTTTGATGAAAGAGGATTCTGTCGAAACTGATGAAGCATACTTGCTTTCAACCAAGGATTTGATGACTATAGAATATATGGATCAGTTGATTGAAGCGGGAATTGACTCCTTTAAAATAGAAGGTCGCATGAGGAAACCGGAATATGTGATTCAGACAGTTCTTTCTTACCGTAAAGCGGTAGACGCTTTTTACGAAAAATCAAGAATCAATTACAATGAAGAAGTATTAAAACTAAAAAAAGTTTTTAATAGGGATTTTACCAAAGGTTATATTTTAAACGAAAAGAATCATGACATCAATCATGATTTTCGGCCAAATCATATGGGGATAGAAATTGGAGAAGTTGTTGATTTCAAAAATAACAAGGTGACGATAAAATTGAGTGATTCCTTGGCGGTGAATGATGGTTACCGTATTGTCGGTGAATCTGATTATGGTGATGTTGTTTCAAGAATCCTGAGCGAAGAAGGCATGGTGAAAAAAGCGCTTTCTGGAGATATAATCAAGCTTGACGTTCCTAAGAAAGTCCAAAAGGGCTCAAAAGTCCTGAAAACTTTGGATCATGAATTGGAGATGGACCTTGATAGATATCTCGATGAACATTATAAAACCATACCCCTTAAGGGTAAAGCTTATGCCAAAGTCAATGAATTTATGACCCTCTCGATAACAGACGACTTGCATGAAGTACAGGTTACATCACAAGAGAAGTTGTCCAAAGCCATCAAACAACCAGTAAAAAAAGAACAGATTATCAACCACATTTCCAAATTGGGAAACACACCTTTCTTTTTTGAGTCCTTGATAGTTGAAACAGCCGATGACTGTTTCATAACTATTAAAGACCTTAATGATTTGAGACGACAGGCGATAGAAAAATTAGTGGATTTGAGAGTAAAAAATTCTCAGAAAAGAATAATTGATGACTTTCAGTTACAAGTTCAAGATATCAAGAATACTCCTTCCATAAGTGTAAAAGTCACAAACCAGGAGCAATTATCCAAAGCTCTTGAACTTGATGTCAAGCGTATCTATTATGAAGACATCATAAAGGGGATTACACCTTCTGAATCACTTGTTCCTGTTAAAAAAAGAATCCAACTTGAACCTTATGAAATTAATTCGTCGCAATTAATTAACGATTTCGGCAGTATCATTACCCATGATGCGAATTATAAACTATATACCGATGAATTCTTGAATGTAACAAATATTTATACCATCAGGTTGTTACATAGCAAGAACGTATCGTGTGTAACCTTATCTCCTGAATTGTCCAAGGAACATATTTTTAAGATTATTGAAGATTATCGTCAAGAATTCAAGGCAATACCTTGCCTGGAATTGGTCGTATATGGTGCCGTAGATTTAATGATATCCAAATATTGTCCTATAGCCAAAACTTTCAAAACCAAACGAAATTGCCATTTATGTGAAAGGAATCAATATTATCTGAAAAATAAGAACGGTAATAAATTCGCATTAATCAATGATGGAAATTGCAATCTGCGAATATTGAATTATAAACCATTGAATTTGATTGAATATGCAAAGGATCTCTTAGATCTAGGCATTTCCATTAGATTGCATTTCACTACGGAAACACCTGATGAAGTTGAAGAAACGATTAAAGCCTTCAAAAACGCCGCTATAGCAGGAACGAATCAGATATCTTTACAAAAATACACCTATGGTCGATTCATCTAGTAATTTACTTGAATTTCTTATTGCATCTTGCAATTGTCAAAATCAAGCGTAAAATTATTTTTGTCAAGGATAGAGGTGATATGATGTTTAAAAATGTTTCTAAAGCCTTATTGGTTTCAACTTTGTTTGGCACAATCTATCTCGTTTACCTGATTATCTCTTATACGAAGATTGACTTGGGGGATGACAGTGAATCGACATTTTACCTGCTTTTGATGACCTTGGTAAAACCGCACTTATATTTGACAATATTCGGAGTTTTCTTGAGTTTTCTAAGCGTAATTCTTAAGAATCATAATCTAGCATTGTTGGCCACATTTATTTTATTACTGGCGGCACTGGCTTTTGTACTTTATGCCATATTTTTATTACCTGCCATTGTTATGGGATTTATTGGCGCTAGAAACCAAAAACGAATAACTTTGGGAAATTAAATTTTTTTTCGGAAAAAGAAAGCAGTTAGGGGTTAGTCTAACTGCTTTTTATATTTTTTATTTATTTAGTTCTTACAATCTTAGGCATCTCTGTCAAGGTAAAATTAGCTGAGTTGATTCTATAGGTGTTGGTTCCGTCGCCTTCAAGTTGTTCCGGGTTGGTAAAATATAGTTCAATGTTACCTTTTACCTGAACTCCAAGCAATGAAGTCACATTGGTGTATATTTTGATTTTGGTGAATTCGTTAATCTGTTGAGGGTCATAGAAGACGCTGTCATTATCGATAATCAGGTTTATGATGATGTTGTTACGTTTGGTTTGTTCATTGTAAAGTAAAAATGCTCGACTCTCATGTTCAGAAGGAGGAGTGATGAATTCGTAGTTGATACCATTTCTTTCAAATCTCAATTTATCAAATGTTATGCTTGATACTATCTTGCCCTCAATTACTCTAAAAGGAATTTTTAAAGAAATAAAACGGTAATTTTTGGGATTATCAAATATCTCATTTTCATGCAAATCGGATTTAATCATATGAAAATTCATGCTCTTTCTTTGAATCATTCTTTCGATATAGCGAACTGGTTCTTGGTATATCAACATGCGGTCCATAAACTCAATAATAGAGTAATTGCTGGAAGCGAAAGTTTGTTCGCGGAAAAGTTCAGCACGCTTATTGGTATCATCGTTATACTTGACTACGGTTTGATTATGTCTAAGAATAAGCAAACTGAAAAGCATGCTTGACAAAAAAGAGGCAAAAGCAACAAACAAAGTCGCAATTCTTATGCCGATAACATTAAAATTTTGATCTAGCCAGTCGCCGATAATCAGCATGAACAAAGCAATGATAAAAACTATGGAACCAGCAACGCCTATGACTGTAAAAATAGAAATTTTCTTATCTTTCATAAAAGTATACCGCCTTCATATTTTGATATTGTTCAATAATTATAGCACGTTTTTTATAAAAGTCCAGTGGTTTAATGGGGAATGTATTCCAGTATTATATTTTGAAGAATAGTATGTTTTTATAATTTAAAATTATGAGATATTGATATTCGAAATTTGCAATTTTTTTCTTAAAAAAATAATTATCAAGATAAAAAAAAGAAGATATGATAGAATATTTATAATGCTGATTAAATACAGATATAAAAACATAGGAGGAAAATATCATGTTTAAAAACCATGGACATTTAGATTTATCGAAAGAAACAATGACTTTAGTCATAAGTTCCGATATTGAAAATTTGCTGGTCAACGAAATTTTTACACTGTTGGGAATTCAGAAATCAGAACTGGAAAATGATTTGGAGGTTATTAGAACCTTGGGTAAACTAACTGCCAAAAAAGTAATCGTTCTCAACCAGGACAAGATGATGGAAAACGCTAAAATTTGGGAAAAAATCAGAGATTTGAAGGAAGACGTTTTGTTTGTTCTAGATACTTTCGGCAAAACAGACTTAAGATTATTGTTTGAAAACCTTGTGACTCAAAGTTATCGTTTTTCTCATTTCAAGTCAAAAGATAAAGTGCGCAACTATGGCATTCATTATGTAAGTTCTACAAATCTCGATGAGGTTATTAAAGAAGCAATTATAATTGGGGAGGCAATCAATAAGGTAAAAGAATTGGTCGATACGCCTTACAACCATTTGAATGCGAAAAAATTGGCGGAACACGCTTTAACCTTAAAAGAATTAGAAAATGTTGAAGTCAATGTTTATGGTAAAAGAGAATGTGAAACTATGAATATGGGCGCTTTTTTAGGTGTTAATAAAGGCAGTAAAGATGAACCGCAATTGATCCATATCAGATATAAAGGAAATAACGCCTCAAATGAAATTACAGCTTTGGTTGGAAAAGGAGTTATGTATGATACCGGGGGTTATTCTCTTAAAACTTCTACCGGTATGCCAACAATGAAATGCGACATGGCTGGAGCTGCAACAGTTTTAGGTGCTTTGGAAATCATCGCTAAAAGCAAATTCAAAGCTAATGTCGATATTGTGATTGCAGCTACCGACAACAAGATTGGCGACGACGCAATTGTTCCTGATGATATTTTGACAGCCGCAAACGGCACAACAATTGAAATTATCTCTACCGATGCAGAGGGAAGACTAACGCTTGCGGATGCATTATGGTTTGCCCAAAAAGAAGGCGCGACCAAATTAATCGATATTGCTACCTTGACAGGTGCTGTAGTTGC
>JAVEWC010000019.1:5882-9255 GCA_034004745.1 Candidatus Izemoplasmatales bacterium
CTTTATCAGTTTCATATCTTTTGACCGATTCCACTCTTTTATTCTTGTTATCAACAATGATTGGAGTTACTGCTCTGGTATTTTTGGCAAAAGGTGAGCCACTTGGACAGGTGTTGACAATTATTTTCAGTACACTTTATGCGATAATAGCATATGAATTGCGATATTATAGCGAGGTGATAACTTATTTGGGAATGACAATGCCAAGCGCTTTTATCGCTCTTTTAATTTGGTTAAAAAATCCATTCTTGAAGAATAAGTCGGTGGTCAGAATAGAAAAGTTGACACGAAAAAAAATATTAGCTTCATTAGTCTTAACACCAGTAGTGACATCTTTATTTTTCTTAATACTTAAAAATCTTTCAACACCTTATCTATTAATTAGTACAATTTCCATCGCCACTAGTTTTCTAGCAGCATTGATGATGTTTTTTAGATCTCGTCATTATGCGATTTTTTATGCCTTGAATGATCTGGTTTTGATTATTCTATGGTTGCTGGCGACATGGAAGGACCTATCATATTTTCCGATGGTAATCTGTTTCATTATCTTTTTTATCAACGATTCCTATGCTTATTTTAGCTGGAAAAAATTGAACATTATACAGATGGGAAGTCTAAACAGTTGATAGGAAATATATGAAAAAAGAGCAATTTCAGATTGCTCTTTCTTTTTTATTCAGCTTCAAAAATTAAAATATACTCAGTACTCAAAGGACTTACCAAGAACCCGGCATCAACACACTCATTGATAATCTCGGTGAGATGTGTAGCGTTGATTCGTCGATCGATGACAATATAGTCAATCGGTTCGTTTGGATGATAGATATTATAATAATCATAGTCATAAACATAATATCTTTGCGATAAATAAGGTGTTAAATATCCGGTAGCGACAACGACTTTGTCTTCAGGAATATCAAGCAAAGTTTCCAGCATGTCTTCGTACATTACCTGATTTTCTTGATAATTCTTAAATACCCAATCTCTTTCCTTCAAATAAGCTCCTCCATGGATTAATGAAACTGATAGACCAAGAAGAGCGAAAATATTTATCAGGTGAGAAACCGAAATATTGGTCTTGATGAAGGTACGGTCTCGATTGTCTTTTTCTGCCAAAAGTAGAAGAAAGATCAGTAATGTCACACTACCATAGAAATATTGAAATCCAAATTGATGCTGGTAAGGATAATTGCTGAGATAGTTCATGATAATCAAAGGGACTGTCAAGAAGAAAGCGGCTTTGTTTTTTATCATTAAAGGCAATATTCCCAATGAACCAATTATCAGTAACATCGTGTTGATTTTTAAAGGCGTGAAGAAGGTTGCCAAGAAAAAAGTCGGATTAAGCAAGAAACCGGTAATAATCCCCGTAAGTCCTGCATCATTTGCGATATTGATGTTGCTGTAACGCCAGAACATTGCGCCATCACCAGTTTCATTCAAGAAATTTGTGACGATTAAAAAATAACTGATAGCAGAAACTGAAATCAATGTACCGAGGATAATACCCTTGATATTGATTTTATTTTCTTTATTATTGAAGATTTCTGAAAAGACAATGAATAATCCGATGAAAAATAGATATAATCCGGCGTCTTCTTTTATCAACAAAGTCAAACCAGTTGCTATCAATAAAGGCAAGGCTTTTCTTTTGAGTGCAAAATAAATAACAAATAGCAATAACGGAGCCAAAAAGCAATTCTCATGCAAATCATAAAAACTACTGGTAATCAATGCTGGTGAAAATGAATAGATCAAGCTAGCAACGACACTAAAGAATTTATTGGTCTTGAAATGCTTCATCAACAACCATAATGGTATTAATCCACTGGCAACTATCAAGATCTGCAGTACTTGCAGAGTTTCAGGAAATGGTAAAATCATATAAATCGGTAACATTAAATAATAGATTGGCGAGAAGTGGACGAGATTATGAGATATAGCCACACTTCTTTCCAAAGTTGTGACCATGCCTTCAAAATTTTTCATATTATGGAACATTTGAACAAATATGCCAAAATCGTAAGTTGAAGCACCAAAAACCTTCACTCGGTAAACCATAGCCAAAGACAAAAAGACAATCTGTGACAGTATCAGGATTCCCACGATTATAAGAACATTTTGCCAAACAGTATTTTCTAATGGTTTTTTGAGATAGTAATCATTCGCGACCTTGAACACCAAGTATAGGAATGTCAATATTCCAAATAGCCAAAGAGCTAATGACCATCGTTCTTTCATGTGATCATAATAGATCAAACCGTTGTCAATCATGGAACCATTAAAGGCATCAGGCGGAATGTAGTCTGTTTTTGATTTAAGGATATAAATCACAATCAAGGCAATAAAAATTAAGACATTAATTATACCGAAGACTAAATCAATAATCTTTACTTTTTTAGACTTGTCAACTTCCGGTTTAAATAAATTCAGGGAAATTGAACTGAACAAAGCAGGAATGCCGAAGATTATTGAACCTATGGCCAATGATTTAACCGGTGAGAAATAAGCGAAAAGCAAGATGAAGACCAACCATATAAAAGACATTACTATTTCAATATTTTTCTTTAATAATTGATTCAATAGAATGAAATATACCAAAAAATTAGGAATAAAAATCAAAAAGAAGAACTTTAATTCTTCAGGATTGACCAATCGCAAATTATAATAATTTCTGATTAAATCATATTTTAAAATGCCACTGATGGCAGAGGTAAAGAAAGCCATTACCAAAGCGCTAAAGACTTCCAATAATATTTGTTTGATATTAGTGTTTTTCGGTATCGATTTTTCAACTAGTTCCATCAATATTTCCTTAGTATGCGGTTAGTATTTTATGTTGTTTCATTTTACTTATACAGTATATCATTTTTTACCTATTTTTAAAATGGTTTTTTGGTTATGAAAAATAAAAAACACATCAAGAAAACTGATGTGTTTAATCTAAATATCAGTAACTCAAAAATTATTCTTCAAGACCAAAATGCATAATTAATTCTCCACCAGTTACATAGCTGTCATCGAATACTATTCCCGAGCCTTCAAACATCTTGTTCAAAGTTTCTTTTGGTATCACTATTGCATTGTCGACCATTAAACTCTCATCAAAAACAGAGAATAGCATAGTCAGAATCTCATTGTCAAGTTCAATTTCACCTATGTTCGCTTCAATGATGGTCATTACCATGTCACCTTCGGCACTCATGGTGACGTTGCTTGAAAGATTAAATTGCATATCGAATGTACCAGGAAAATCAGTTTTTGATAAAGTCATCTTCAAATGAATCGACAACTCATCTCCTGACATTCTGACAAAAAGATTGGTTGAATTGAACATGTATTCAATCTCTTCACCTTCTAGCATGAAAGT
>JAVEWC010000019.1:9355-11648 GCA_034004745.1 Candidatus Izemoplasmatales bacterium
GATTTCAAGCCCGGTTTGATACATTACTTTCCCGCTGTTGCTGACATAATCAGCACCAGCAGTTATGGTTACTTGGTCATCAGTCAATTCTGCCCATGCACCCTTAAGACCGACATTGTTTCCGAATACAGCCATATAAGTATATGCCAATTCTCCTTCATAAGCACTGTCCATATACTTAGGATTTTCTTTTGATAATTCTTTTTGAACTGCTCGGTTGATAAACGCTTCATCAATTGTCAAAAATATTATGTCTTCTTCGCTATCAGTTATCATTTCCTCTAATTCCGAGTCAAGATTACTGTAGAATTGAGTTTCTGATTGTACATTATATTGTTCGACCGGAGGGGTAGTTTTCTTGTGTAGCAAGACAAGTGGTATAACTACGAAAATGGTCACTAATATTAAAACAACAATCACAAGTTTTAAAATTATTTTTAAAAGTGTTTTCATCATGTTTCCCTTTCCCTTATATTTATATCTATATTTACATTTTACCACAGCGAAGGAAATTAACAATTTGTCATGACGATATTTTTATTATATTGCTTTTTTAATTTGTTTCCAACCTTAGAGTTTTTCTATTAAGCAATCTTGGTAACTCGAAAGCCAACAAATAGATGATAAATGTAACTAGATAACCAAAAATGATTAAAGAAATCATATATATGACATTAACTTCAAAATTACCAATATTACTTATTTTACCAAGATCAAAGAAAAACTCCAGTGGAGTACCGCTTTCCGGATGTTGAGCGTAGAAGTAGTTGGCATTCAAATCAAAGGCGATACGGAATATGTTATTGATAAACAACGATAACACGTATAAAGTTGTGATCAATACTGATACAGAAACATATTTTTTGATATTCAACCTTATGAAACCATTGGTGTAAGCAAATAAAGTAATAAGAACAATTAACATATGCCCAAAAATATAAGCTTGCCCTCTAAAAGTGAGGATATTGGCATAGTTTTCCAATCCATCCGCAAAAATCAAAGATAGATAAGCCAAAGGCAAATTGAATAGAAAAGCTAAACCAAAAGCAGTGTCACTTTTCTTCCAAAAAGCATAAAGCAGAACGAAATTTGCAAAATGGCAGATTTGCAAGGGGATTATTTCGTAATCCATCTTAAATCCACTCAAGACAAAAATTTCGATGTTTCTGGCAAAAAGCAATAATATTGCGAGAATTGATAAATAGATACCGACCATTCTTTTTGTTTGATAGCTCTTGTTTTTTAGTATAAAATTCATGATAAAGGTGATTACAAAAGGCCCAATCATCATAAAATAATGTAATGGGGACCAGAGGGTGAATGTCATGTTATTTTCTCCTGAAATGAAATAAATCCGTAATATAGATTATATAACATCTTGAGATAAATCTCTATAATTATTCAGTGTATTTTGAAAAAGTGTAGAATTTGATGAGGGTTAACCAGATTTTTATGTTTAGAAAAAAGCAGTGCAATTGTATATTGTATTAGTTTGTTATATAATCTAGCTATAATTCGTTAGAGAATAAAAAGGTGAACTCATGAAAAAATTCTTATCTTTAGTCCTGATGATTTTTACATTATTAGTAGTTATCGGTTGTACGAGTACAACAACTTTGGAAACTACGACAACTTTGACGCCGACAACTATCGATGACACAACCACTTTGAATATGGAGTTTACAATTAATTATTATGAAGTACAAGAAATGATTCTGCTCGGAAATAACGAGTTATCTGAAGGAGAATTGGTGGTGGCTGTCGTTATGGGCGGATCACATACTTTTGCTAGAACCAATAAAGATCGTTACTTCGCCTGGGGGAATAACAACAATGGCCAACTTGGAGATGGAACAACAGAAGATCGGCTATCGGCTGTGGAAATTACTGATAGTTTTTCACTTGAAGTGGGTGAAAAAATCAATTATTTCGTTGCGGGCGACAGACATTCCGGCGCTGTAACAAATTTTGGTAGAGTATTTACTTGGGGATGGAATTTTTCAGGTAGATTGGGCGACGGCACTTCAACCCAAAGAATCAATCCTACTGATATCACAGAAAACTTTTCGCTTGAAGTAGGAGATAAAATCGCTTATCTGACAATGGGCATGCAAACATCAGCTGCTATATCTTCAACTGGTAGGGTCTACACTTGGGGAGCTAATGCTTCTGGGCAATTAGGTGATGGAACCATCTTCAACAAAAATCTTCCGACTGACATTACGGCGAAATTCAATACTGAAACTGATGAAAAAGTAGTACTGATATCATTGGGTTATGTTCACAGCGCTTC
>JAVEWC010000019.1:11748-13279 GCA_034004745.1 Candidatus Izemoplasmatales bacterium
CCTCATCCCTCCCGATTGATATTGTCAATAAAGATTATCAAAGCATTCTGCTGGAAACACAAGATTTGCATGTCGGAGAGTCAATCACTTTATATGAAGACGAAAGAATAGGTTATGAATTCTCAGGCTGGTATACGACTGACGATTTATCAACTTTATTTACAACTACAGTAATGCCGGAAGAAGATATAAATCTCTATGGCCAATGGAATTATGTGAATTGATGTCGGTGAAGTAGAACAAACGAAAAAACGGTTTTCTTGCATCAAGTTAATGAATTACTTTTTTATCCAGAGAAAGCGTCACGAACTTACGAATTGCCGAGACGCTTTTTATTATGCTTATATACAACAGTTTTTTTCTTGTACATAATTAATTTTCTTGATGTAAAAAGATTAATTTATGATATTATATAGTAGTTGATAAAATTGCTTTTTTTAACCTAGATGGAGGACATGATGAACAAGCTTTGGAACCGTAACTTTACAATTTTGACCATTGGTTCTTTTATCTCTGCATTTGGCAGTGCCGCAGCTGGCATTGCTTTTGGTATTTTGATTTATACCAAAACAGGTTCTCCATTGACGTTGGCACTTTTTACCATTGCAAACATAATTCCGCGGATGATAACAGCTATCTTTGTTGGGCCATTTATTGACCGACATTCACGGGTCAAATTGATTTATCGGATTGATTTCTTCTACTCAATTTTCTTTGCCTTTGTCTCAGTGGTTTTATTCTCCGGATACTTTGATGTTTTGATTTTCACATTGATAGCCTCATTGTTCGGCATTATTGATACAGTTTATCAAATCGCTTTTACTAGCCTTTTTCCAGAAGTTATCTCTCAAGGCAATCATTCTAAAGCCTATTCCATATCATCTTTGATTTGGCCTATATCAGCAGCAATTATGGCACCCATAGCTACTTACATGATTGAAAATTTCGCAGATGGAGTAGCAATCTTGATGGCCTTTAATGCCGTGACATTTTTTGTGACGGCTTCGATAGAAACTTTGATAAAGGTGAATGAAACTTTAAATACCAAAAAAGATGGAGTGAAGTTCAGTTTCTTTGAAGATCTAAAAGAAGGCATCAGGTATTATAAGGTGGAAAAAGGTATCTTGGGAATAGGTGTATTGTTCGCTGCCTTTTCCTTTGTTTACGCTGCCAGTGATCTTTTGCGAATGCCATATTTCGTCAATCATCCGACCCTTACCTTACAACACTTTTCTTTATTGATATCTGCGAGCGCAATTGGCAGAATGGTTGGTGGCGTGATTCACTATATCTTTAAATATCCAACAGCCAAAAAATATTTAATAGCCGTCAGCGTCTATTTGACGGTTGAAATCATGGGAGCGACCTTGTTATTCATGCCATATGTTATAATGGTTGCCGTCAGTTTTATTGTTGGTTTATTGTCTGTCACAAGTTTCAATATCAGAATGAGTGCTACGCAAACATATCTACCTGGTCATATTCGCGGCCGTATCAATTCAACTCAACAATTGCTGTGGAACCTTGGTAC
>JAVEWC010000142.1:0-2886 GCA_034004745.1 Candidatus Izemoplasmatales bacterium
ACCAAAGTTGCATATTGAATAATAGCGGAAATATTTCCCAATCCCCTAAAATCAACCAAAACTCCATCGATGACCATTCTATATCCTACATAGGTTACTCCGAGAATGACAACATTGAACAAGAGATTGATTACCGGATTTAAATATGACATGATTTTTCCCGCTTTATAATTCACTTGAGTCAAATCATCATTTGTTTCCGCAAATCGTTTTACTTCTCTTTCCCCCTGTCCAAAAGCCCTAATGACTCTAACGCCATTAATCGATTCTCGTGTAACAAGAGTCAATTGATCAATCTTTTTCTGGATCATCTTGAACAATGGTACGACCAAGATGAAGACAACTGTAATCAAAACCACCAAAGCACCAACGCCGATGAATATCGGTACTGAAAGCGTCAATGATTTTTGCCAAGCAAAAATTGATGCGCCAATAAAGACTATCGGTACCCTTAGCAGCATTCTCAGAGCCATAATCATGAAATTTTGAACTTGCAAAACATCATTTGAAGCTCTGGTTATTAACGATGAAGTACCGAATTTATCAGTTTCATAAACGGATACGGACGTAATTTTCTGGTAATAATCTTTCCTGATGTCTGACCCGAATCTCGCTCCGACATCACTAGATAAGTACATCAAGGCTACAAAGGCCAGTGATGATATTAATGTCACTCCCAGCATATATCCGCCATATTTCAGAATAACCTTGAAATCAGATTTTTGCACGACTTTACAAGTTTCAGGATTGGTTTCGATATCACAGATATCAACCACTTCATAACTGTTTGTTAGAGGATTCAATTCCTGATATTCAACGCTTATTCCTTCAGCGATGATATTGCTCATATAATCTGGAAGCAATAAAGTCCCTAAAGCTACCAGCGATACCAAAACAAAGATTATCGCAACCTTTAACCAATATGGTTTTAAATATTTAAGTAGTTTACCCATCAATTTCATCCTCCTGGTAGTAAATTCTCAATTTATCATATACTTTCTTCTGAACGGCACTAATAAGTTCCAGCTCTTCTTTTTCCAGGAAGCTTTCCATCAACTCATCCCACTCAGCCAATATTTTTACGATTTTACCCGCAACTATTTTGCCTTTTTCCGTGATTGTCAAAACAAAGGCCCGTTTATCTTCTTCGTCTACTTTTTTTTCGATATACCCTTGAGCGACCAAAGATTTGATTGCTCTGGTACTATGAGATTTATGGAAAAAGAACTTCGCAATCAAATCATTCATCTTCATGGAATCATGCGTATAAATCGTTTTTAAATACGGTGCTTCCGAACGATTGATTTCCAAATTCCTAAATCTTTCTTCCAAAAATCGGTGTTGATACTTACTGATCATGTGATCATAACGTTTTTCCATTATCCATACCTCATTCATAAAAATAAATCAAGAACAAGTATATAGCAATTTAGTTGCGTTGTCAACTAATTTGCCATAATAAAACATCCCGATAGTCTCCTATGGGGATGTTAGAAATACGTGTGATAATCTTTAGATATCTTGCAAAGAACTTTTTTCGTATTGCAACTGATAAAGCTGATAATAATGACCTTTATTTTTAAGAAGATTTTGATGATTGCCCTGCTCAATGATTTTTCCCTTGCGCATGACGATAATCACATCTGCATGTTGAATAGTCGATAGACGATGTGCAACGACAATTGTTGTACCGATATTCATCATCTTCTTCAATGATTCTTGAATCAATTTTTCAGTTTCTGTGTCAATATTGGCTGTAGCTTCATCCAGAATCATCATGGAAGGTTTATGGACCAGAGTTCTGGCAAATGATAACAATTGTTTTTGCCCTGAAGAAAAATTGTTTCCTCTTTCTCTGACTGGTTCATCATATTTAAGTGGCAATTTCTGGATGAATTGGTCAGCGTTGACATATTTGCATGACTCCAAAATTTCCAAGTCAGTAATAGATTCATCTCTCAGTCTGATATTTGATTCTATCGTCCCCGAGAATAAAAAGACGTCCTGCAACATTTGTCCTATATTTTTTCTCAAACTATCAAGTTTGATGTTTTTAATATTGATGTCATCAATGAGAATTTCACCTTGTTGGATATCGTAGTTACGCACAATCAAACTGATGATGGTGGTTTTACCGGAACCAGTGGCCCCCACCAAAGCCATTGTTTGATTAGGATTTACAACAAATGATACATCACGCAATATCCATTCACCTTCGTTATAAGCAAACCAAACATTCTTGAATTCGATTTTTCCTTTGAAATCTTTAATCTCAATGGCATCTGGATTGTCTTGAATTGTCGGAGTTTCATCCATGATGTCAAAGATTCTTTCTCCCGAAGTAAAGGCTGATTGCAAGGTATCGAACTGTTCAGCCAAGTTTTGAATTGGTTGAAAGAAGCGATTGATGTATTGAGTAAAGGCAAAAAGAATTCCATAAGTTATGACTCCAGCAAAGACTTGCTTGGAACCAAACCATAGTACGATGATTATGGCTGCGACATAGAGCAGATAAATTGTCGGTCGGTAAAGGCTGAATGCTAAAACTCGAGATAGATGCGAATTATTCAACTTCTTGTTTCTATCGATAAACTCTTGATATTTTTTCTCTTCACGATTGAAGATTTGAATCAATTTCATCCCGGATAAATGTTCGGATAAAAAAGCATTGATAATCGCTACATTAGTTCTCACCCTACGATAAGCTTTACGAGAAAACTTTCTAAAAACATAAGAAACCAAGAAGATAAAAGGAGTTAAAGCCAGAATGTAAAGCGCTAATATAGGCGATTTAATGAACATTATCACAAATACACCAACCAAAGTCAAAATGTCTCTCAATAGATTGATGATGACATCGGTGTAGAGCATGTTCAAGGTATCAAC
>JAVEWC010000143.1:0-2870 GCA_034004745.1 Candidatus Izemoplasmatales bacterium
ACAAACCACCAATCACCCAAATCGATTCTAGTGGCTTGAGTCGATAACCAGAAACTTGGATCATCATCATAAGTTCCTTCCGCTTCAACCCATACTTCAGCCCAGTCGTCACTATTATAGAAATAAACAGTAGTGGAAGGATTTAGATAATCTTCTGCCTCTTCTGCACTTGTAAAGATATTACCGTCAGATACCACATAGATACCTGTCAAAGTATCAATCACAATATTTGGCGTTTGTTGATCAATGCCATCATTAAAGAGGATGGTAAATGAACCTGGCTCTACATTCAAAGGCACATCAATCGTCCACCAATCGGAGTCAACTTCCTTTAAAGCCACTGTTCCCGGCCATGAGCCAAGATATTCAGTTCCTTCAATAAAAGCATAAGCATAAACATTAACCCATCCTAAATCGTTATAGAAATAGACAGTTGTCAACGGATAAGCGTTATACTCTGCATCACCTTTGGTTTGATAAGTCACGCCATTAGGCAGTACATAAAGTCCACTCATACCATTTATTATAATATCAGATGTCTGATAAGCATTAGTGCCGTCGCTAAAGACAATATTAACCTCTGCCATAATTATATCTAGTGGCACTTCTATCGTCCACCAATCGGAAAATTCGCTTTCCTTGGTAGCCAATTTACCAGGCCAATTGCCGATATATTCAGTGGAATCAAAATATGCATACGCACTTACTTCACTCCAGCCTTCAGTATTCAAGAAATAAACCGTTGTCGTAACCGCTGGATTAAAGAAATTTTCCACTTCTTCCTTGGTATCATGGATAGTGCTGTTGACAGTAGTATAAACTCCACTCAAGGAATTGATTGTCAACACCGTAGTCTGTCTTAAAATCGGCTCGTTATTGTGGAACTTAATCAAAAATTCCACTTCATTGATATCACCAATCACGTCGACATACCACCAGTCACTGTCAACTTCTTTTTCCGCGACTACTCCTGGCCATCCGCCCAAAAGATTATGTTCTTCATAAGCCCAAACGGAAGCCCACTCATTATAGTTATAGAAATAGATTCTTGTATAGACAAGAACATGTTCTTCAGCCAAAGTTTTGGATTCGTGAACTGAACCATCCACGGTGACATAAAGGTTGTCTGAACTTGTAATCAAGGTATCTGGGGTTTTATTGACAAAATCACCCTCACTAAAGACGATGTAAAAATCTGTTAGGTTTATGTCCAGAGGAACTTCAACACTCCACCAATCAGAGAGTTCTTCCTTTACAGCCAATTTACCAGGATATTTACCTAAATAATTGTCTGTTTCTATAAAGACAAAAGCATTGACCTCTGACCAGTTCTCTGAATTCAAGAAATAAACCGTTGTCATGTTTTCTGGATATACAGTTGCTTCAGCACTTTCTTTATTTGTGAAAACTGCGCTATTTACCGTCATATATACCCCACTAGAAGCATCAACGGTCGCTAGGAATGTTTCGCGCAATAGCGGATCGGCATTATGAAATTTCATGATATAAGTAGTATCAGCGATATCCCCAGGAACATCGACATACCACCAATCGCTGTCAACTTCTTTTTCCGCCACAATTCCTGGCCATTCACCCAACAAATGATTGTTTTCATAGGCATAGACTGTTTGCCATTCATTTGAATTCAAAAAATAAATTCTTGTATAGACAGCCATATGTTCCTCAGCCAAGGCTTTTGAAATATGGATTTGACCGTCTACGGTGATATATAATCCGGTACTTTCAGTAATTATTACGTCTGGAGTTTGTAAAGATTCGCCATCACTGAAAATGATGAGAAAATCAGATTCTTGAACATCCAAAGGTACACCGATAACCCACCAATCGGAGTCAATTTCCTGATATGCTACTGCACCTGGAAATTTACCAAAATACGTGCCGTAAATATTAAAAGCATAAGCATAAACATTATCCCATCCATTTGAATTATAGAACCAGACTTGAGTCATAATTGTTGGGAGAATTGAATACTCAGCTTCTGCAGAAGTTTGAAATGCTGTGGAATTAACCGTAACGAATACTCCACTAGAAGAATTGATTATTACATTATCGGTTTCACGAAAATCACTACCGATCTCATTGTTATGGAATTTAATCACGTATGATTGATAGTTGAGATCGCCGAGCACATCAACATACCACCAATTGTTGTCAAGTTCTTTTGCGGCTTGTGCTCCCGGCCATGCTCCCAGTGAACCATAATGTTCGTAAGCATAGACATTTGTCCAGTTATTTGAATTATAGAAAAATATTCTTGTTGTTGAATTTAGAGATGCTTCAGCCTCTTCTTTGCTGGTATAATAATCTCCTGTAGAAGTGATGAAATGCGGTCCTGAGAAATCTAATGTTACTCCTGGAGTCTGGGCATCATCAAAATTGCTGAATTGGATATTTATAGCAAGTTTAGCTGTGTCAAAAGGCAAAGTGATACTCCACCAATCAGGGTCGCTGTCTTGGATAGCCATAGACCCTGGCCATTCACCAAGAATTTCATTGTAAATACCCCATACATAGGCATAGACATTATCCCAACCGAGCGAATTATAGAACCAAATAGTTGTGGTTTCATCAGGCTGTATCAAACTCTCAATTGCCGCTTTGGAAGAATACTTGACTTCCAAAAGCATCGATACATAAACGTTGATATCGTCATCAATCGTCACTTCGCCCGATTGCATGCCTAGTCCATTATTAAAAATAATCTTGAATGAATCAACATCAGTATCAACTTCGACATCGATATAATACCAAAGACTACTGCCATCTTGTGTGGCAATTATTCCTGGCCAATCACCTAAATGATGTATTTCCCCTGCAAAACTATAGGCATAGACTTCGCCCCAACCAAC
>JAVEWC010000020.1:0-3993 GCA_034004745.1 Candidatus Izemoplasmatales bacterium
GATTCGTATAGGTAATCTGTTTCTACTACGTCAGTAGTAAGAGGATTGTCGCCAGCTACGTATGTATATTGCAACATTGACATTTCTGCGATACCCCATCTCTTGCCATTTGTCCAGTCAACCATACCGCCCATTGGAATATCCAATACTTCAGATTCCATTTGTGCAATGTAGTTATCCCAAGTAAGTTCAACTTCAGCTGCTTCAACTCTCTTCAAGCCTTCAACGAAGATATAAGCTGCCATATAACCTGCAATTGCATAGTTATTTAGAGCGTATTGAGCATAAGAACCGGTAGAGATGATTCCATAATAATCCCAATAATCTTGATGTAAACCGCTGACACCAGCTGGATCAAGCAAGTCTAACCATGCATTGACATAGATTGGACGAGCTTCATTATATAAAGTGTGGTTAACGTATGAAACGTCTGCATTTACATAAGAAGAGAATACAGGAACATTCAAAGCCAAATTATGCATTTGTTGTAAAGAGTAACCGAATGGTTCTTGATTCATTGCCAAGATAACTGCAGATACGCCAGAAGCCTTCAAGATTGTTACAGCTGTTGCGTAAGATGTAGTAACTGCTTGGTATACCATATCAGCTGACTTACCTAAAAGTTCAGCTTCTTGTTCAATACCAGCCTTGATTGACAAACCGACGTCGTCATTGGTGTAGATGACACCAATTTTTGCGCCTGCAGGAAGCGCTTCGTCATGATTAGCGCCATAAACAGCTTCTTTGATTGCTCTAGCTGTCATGATTCTACCATCTGTCTTATAAATTGGTTGAACTGCCAAAACCGGATTACCAACTGATTCTTGGAAATACAATGAGTTGATACCAGTAGCTGCATAAACCATTGGAACGCCTACTTCTTGGATTAATTCAAGAGTTGCACCAACTGTCCAAGTACCAAAATGTCCGACCAATGCGAAAACTTCATCTTCTTCGATTAATCTTTCAGTATAAGTCAAACCCTTTGTTGGATCTGTTTCATCATCATAAGTGACGAATTGGATAGTTCTGCCGTCGATTCCACCTTGGGAATTGATGTATTCAAAGTAAGCTTGAATACCAGCGTTGAATGGAACGCCAACACCAGCGCCAGCGCCAGTAGTTGAAGCTGCATTACCAACTTTGATAGTTGTGTCTGTAACACCTTGAACAACGATTGGTTCTTCTGTTGTCGGTGCAGCAGTCGGTGCCGCTGTTGTTGGTGAAGCTGTCGTTGGAGCGGCTGTTGTTGTGCCACCACAAGCAACTAATACAACACCAAACAAAATAACGAATGCTGTTAAAACTAATTTCTTCATATTATTTCTCCTTTTTTTATTTTTGTATGTTAACCGAATAATCGGTACTTACCTATTTTTTACCCAAATACGCTTCGACCAATTGCTCATCTTTCAGTAATTCTTCAGCTGTGCCCTTGGTCTTGATTTTTCCCAGTTCCATTACGTAAACCTCATCGGCGATCTTCAAGGTCTGAAAAGCATTCTGCTCTACCAATAAGATGGTATTGCCGGCAGCCTTGATTTCCGTGATGATTCTGAAGATATCCTTGACAATCATCGGTGCCAGCCCTAATGAAGGTTCATCCAGCAATAACAATTTCGGTTTTGCCATAAGCGCTCGTCCGATTGCGAGCATTTGTTGCTCACCTCCGGAAAGAGTTGAAGCTTGTTGTTTCCTTCTTTCCTTTAGAACCGGAAAATATGTATAGACTTGATCAAGAATTTGTTGTTTGAGTTTCTTTGTTGATTCACCTTTTGGGGCTTTCAAGGAATACGCTCCCACCATCAAATTCTCTTCTACTGTGAGTCCTTTGAAAATATGTCTACCTTCCGGTGATTGAATAATTCCTTTTTTAGCTATTTTGTGTGGATTGAGTCCAGAAATACTTTCATCTTCGAAAATAATTTTTCCCGACTTTGGTTTTACGAGACCGTTGATGGTTCTGATGACTGAAGATTTACCAGCCCCATTCGCTCCTAATATCGCCACAATTTTTCCTTTTTCGATTTCTAAATCGATACCTTTGATAGCTCTGATAATCCCATAATCGACGACTAAGTCGGAGATTTTCAATACGATATTACCCATTATTCTTCTCCTAAATAGGCATCGCGCACCAATTTGTTTTCCTGTATTTCTTTCGGTGTACCGATTGCCAATTTTTTACCAAAGGATATGGCACAAACCGTATCGCAGATATCCATTACCAGACCCATATCATGTTCAACTAAAAAGATTGTAACTTTTTCTTCATCGCGAATCATCTTGATAATCTTGGCCAGTTCCAAAGTCTCGGCATCATTGAGTCCCGCAGCCGGTTCATCAAGGATAATCATTTTTGGTTCAACCATCAATGTTCTTGCCAACTCAATCTTTTTCAAGATGCCATAAGGCAGTCCGAGTGGATAAGAATCCTTATAAGCGAAAAGTCCCATTTTCAATAATACATTTTCTGCTTTTTTTCTTAGAACCAATTCTTCTTGATGTAATTTTCTCGTATGCAGCAATTGTCCGAAGAATCCGGTTTTGAATAGGGTGTGAGCCGCTACCAAGAGATTGTCGATAACTGACAATTCCCAGATCAATTCGACGTTTTGGAAAGTTCTGACAATACCTTGTTTAATGATTTGATGAACTTTGTACTCATTCAGGAATACCGTGTCAATTTTATTTTTACGGAAATACATTTTTCCTTCAGATGGTTTGTAAAATTTGGTAATACAGTTGAAAACTGTAGTCTTACCAGCACCATTCGGACCGATTAGGCCAAAGATTTCGCCTTCTTTGACATCAAAACTCAAATGATCAACTGCCACCAAACCACCGAATCTCATGGTAAGGTTATCCAGTTTCAAGATAACTCCTTCTTCAAGTCCATAATCCTTGATATTAGCGTTATCGGCAAGTGAGAATAATTTATCTCTGAAGAAGCTAGCTTGTTTTTCCAGTCTTTTAAGTTTATTACCGGTTTTTTCTTGGTAATCTTCAAGATTATCAACCGATTTTCTCTCAATCTCCTTGATTTTGTCTGTTGTTCTGATTTCAAGAGTCTTCACTTCTAAGGAATATTGTTCTTGATTATCAATGTTATTGGCATATTTTGCTCGTAAGTCATTAATTTCTTGGTTTAATTCATTATCAAGGACCAATGATTTTTCATTGAATGCTTTTTCTAAAATTGTCTTATCTTGAGCTTTTTCCTTTTTACGTGAAAAGCTAGCTTTTAAAGCTCGTTTCTTCCAATAGAATCGCTCTTCAATTTTCTTGATTTTTTCTGAGATGAAAGTTTCAGTTAAATCATTATTGATGCCATATTTTAATGCCTTTGCCAAAATTTCCTGATTGAGACTATCTTTGAGATTATTAACGCGTTTTTCTGTTCTGGATTTTCTTCTGGCAATTACAACTTCAGCATAATCCTTCTTGAATTTTGCTTTATCTTCGATATGAATCAAGATGCGTTGATAGACTTTTATAAGAAGATTATTGATCATCTTTGCCATAACGGTAAGTCCTCCACTTCATCTTGAGTTTAGCCAATTTAATTTTCAACTTATACCATGATGTTTGTAACAACCTAATTAAACCCCCAGGGTAAAACATAACGACCAAGACAATCAAAACCCCATTGAAAATGACAATCAACGCAGGATTATTGGAAAAGAACGGAATGTAATTCAAAACCGATACTTTTAAACCAAAGATTAAGAAAACACCGATGATTATTCCGTATATCGATTGGGCACCGCCAACGATGACGGCTGCCAAAATGTCCAGGGAATAACTCAAATTCCATTGCGGCGGATAAGAAAATTTGGTATGCAAGATATATAAAGCTCCGCCTAAAACCGCAAATACCGAAGAAAGCACAAAAGCCAACAAACGATATTTGATAATGCTGATTCCCATTGATTGAGCAGCTGATTCGCTGTTCTTCATCGATAGCAATGCTCTTCCTGTAGGGCTTTTAAT
>JAVEWC010000020.1:4093-13178 GCA_034004745.1 Candidatus Izemoplasmatales bacterium
ACCTGCACTTGCGTACCCATCGAGGCATAGAAGAAAGCGGCTATCGCTCCCAATCCACCGGCTATCGCCCAACTCATGGCTGTGATGACATGAGTGTTGACGCCCATCATGCTGGCAACAGTTTCACTGGAAGCTGTAGCTCTAACGCCTAAACCCCATTTTGTAAATCTTAAAGCAATGAACAATGCTGAAAGCACAATTACGGTAATAACAATTGCATAAAGATTTTGTACCGGTATAACCATCGGGTTATCACCGATATTGAAGATTTTTACATCTACGGAAAAAGCTGGTAATACAATTGGATTTGAACCAAAAATGACAGGGATAATACCCATGATTACCATGACAAGACCCATTGTTATCATCTGTTTGCCAACTGAATTGACGTTTTTACCTTTTCTGATAATCATCACGTCAATAAACAGACCAAGCAAGAAAGAAATGGCAATCCCAGCAAACAAGCCCGAGAACAAAATCAAAGTCATGTTAGTACTGCCACCAGCGATTAATTTCATGACGACTGAAGCCGCAAAGAAGGCTCCAAATGTCGCCATCATGCCTTGAGCAAAGTTGGTGGTGACTGATGTTTTAAATATTAAGACTACCGCAGTAGTCGCTAAGATAAGAATACTTAAATCAACGGTATTGAGCAATAATATTTGAATGATAATTGGCAGTGTAAACAATCTGGCACTGACAACAATCATTGTCAAAATGCTTAATAAGATTAAAACGTTAAGTGCTTTGGAGCGGTATAATGATTTTTGCGTTTTTTTACGGAACCAAAAAAGATCAAGCGCGGCATAGATCGCAATTAATCCCAATATTATTATTAATATTTGTCTAACAGCGACATCAATACCCGGCATATTATACTTCTCCCCACTTGATGATATTTGCTGCCCAGACATAACCGATACCTGCGGCTATCATGCAAACAACACTACCATCCTTAACTTTCTTTTCTTCCAAGGCTTTATGCAATGAAAGAATTTGATCAACTTGACCAATATGGCCATAATCTTCTAAATAAATTGATTGTTCTTCTTTTAAGTCCAATTCATTCAACATGCTCAAATGACCAGATCTTTTGATATGCAATATAGCTAAATAGTCAATATCTTTTCTTTCAAGATTTGACTTTTCCAGCGCTTTATCAATGCACATGAACCAATTGGGCATCGATACTACATTTAAACGGTCCTTCATCTTTTTAGGATCCATCAATCTTAATGACTTTTTGCTTTCTTCCAAATTATCGCAAGTAACTGGATTGGCTGTACCACCAATCTCAACGCCAGCCGTTCTTGATAAAGATCCGTCAGCGATAATATGTGATCCTAAAAGTAAGTTTTTATTATAATTTTTCTTCAAGATGATTGCGCCGCCACCGGCACCTAAGTTATACATCATTGACATATCTTTATCAGAATAATCAACAAAGTCACCGTTTCTATACCCGCCGACAACCATTACGACATTCACATCATCATCAGCTATCAACATGTCTTTAGCCATTTTCATCGCAGAAACGGTCGTACAACAACGGTTGGCTACGTCAATACCCCAAGCATTGATTGCGCCAATTTTATCCTGAATGTAAAGCGCACTGGTTGTAAGTGGATATTCTTTCCATTCTTCGCCGACACAGATAATGACATCGATATCTTTTGGGTCAACTCCAGTGTTTTTTAAAGCGTCAAGTGCAGCAAAAACACCCATTTCTTGTGTTCCGTCATTATCCCCGGGAATCGTCTTCTTGACTATCCCCAGTTTTTCAATGACGGCTTGTTCCGACCAAACACCTTTGGTTTGTTCAGATATTTCTTTGGCGGTCAAGTGTTTTTGCGGTAAATATATACCGGTCCCAACAATACCGACAGTTGGTTTTTTCATAAAATCACGTCTTTCTAATTTATATTTGTATTATAATCTCATTCCGCCGTCGGCTTGAATTGTTTGTCCTGTAATATATGATGCGTCATCGCTAGCCAAGAATAATGCGACTTTTGCAATTTCTTCCGGTTGACCCAAACGTTTTAACATTGTAAGAGCTGCGAATTGGTCCAATAAATCCTGAGGTACGGTTTTCAAGATATCAGTCATGACATACCCAGGAGCGATGGCATTAACTCTAACAGGTGCGCCTTTTCTCGCAAATTCTTTAGCCCAAGTTTTTGTTAAACCGATGACTCCAGCTTTGGTAGCTGCGTAGTTGGCTTGACCGATATTGCCGAATACACCAACGACTGAAGAGATGTTGATGATGGCGCCATAATTGTTGGCTTCCATTTGTGGCCCAATATATCTTACTAAGTTAAAAATACCTTTTAAATTGACATTTATGACGGCATCCCACATTTCATCCGTCATTTTTCTGGTCATTGCGTCTCTGGTGATACCGGCATTGTTTACCAAAATATCGATTCTTCCATATTTGGCAATGATATCGTCAAAGAATTTCTTACAGCCTTCTGTGTCAGTAATATTTAAACGATAGAATTCTACATTCTCTTGTTCATAGGTCATTTCGCCCATATCGACAGCTACTACTTTAGCTCCTTCCAGAGCGTATAACTTTGCGATTTCTGCGCCAATACCCTTGGCTCCACCGGTAATAACAGCTACTTTATCTTTTAATTTCATCTTATCTCTCCTTATTATTTATCTTTTTATTACGACTGCGGTACCCATACCGCCGCCGATACATAAACTTGCCAAACCTAAACGTTTGTCTTGTTTAATCATTTCATGTAACAAAGTAACAACGATTCTATTACCACTGGCACCAACAGGATGACCTAAGGCAATAGCTCCACCATTAACATTGGTTTTTGACAATATTTCTTCTTTTGTCATATTGTGTTCTTCTGCTAATTCACTGACAACTCCCAAACTTTGAGCCGCAAAAGCCTCGTTCAGTTCAATTAAATCCATATCTTTTAATTTTAAATTATAATTCTTTACTAAATTACCGATTGCTGGAACTGGACCAAGTCCCATATAGTTAGGATCGACACCGGCTTGTCCGATACCAATAATTTCAGCCAAGATTGGTAAATTATATTTCTTTACCGCTTCTTCGCTAGCGATTATTGTAAACGAAGCAGCATCATTGATTCCCGAGGCATTCCCTGCGGTTACAGTGCCGTCTTTGACGAAAGCTGGTCTTAACTTAGCGAGAATTTCAGGAGTCGTTGTCCTATTCGGATATTCGTCGGTATCAAATACGATATCGCCTTTTCTCGTCTTTATTACAATTGGAACGATTTCATCTTTGAATTTACCTGAATCTACAGCTTTAATTGCTTTAACTTGAGATTCATAGGCAAATTTATCTTGTTCTTCTCGAGATAAATTATGTTTATTGGCGATGTTTTCAGCGGTAATACCCATATGCATATTGCCAAAAGCGTCTGTCAAAGCGTCATAAACCATGTGATCGACCATTTCCATATTACCCATTTTGTTTCCTGATCTCACTTTTCCCGAAACCAAATAAGGTGCAAATGACATCGATTCAACGCCGCCAGCCACTACTATTTCCGATAAACCGGATTGAATTCCCATAAAGGCATTGAGAATTGCTTTCATCCCGCTACCGCATAACATATTCAATGAATACGCCGGCACGGCTTCAGGAATGCCCGCCTTTACCGAAATTTGTCTGGCAATCCCCTGACCAAGTCCAGCAGATAGAATATTACCTACTATGACTTCGTCAACTTTATCAACCGGTACTTTTGTTTCTTCCAATAAAGCTTTCAATACTTGCGAACCCATGTCTTGTGGGTGAACATCTTTTAATGCGCCTAAGAATGAACCGATAGGACTTCTTTTAGCTCCGACTATAAAAACTTTTCTACTCACTTTTAAAACCTCCTATTATATTAACCTTTACTAATATGAATAAAACTTCATATTTCAATGTTATTATAATCAAATATTATCAGTTTTGTCAAGCGCTTTCACTCATTTTGTAAAAATATGATAATCGCTCATTATGGGCTTGTATTAGATTATTTTAATAAAAAATGCCATTTGAAGGGAAATTTCAACATAATTTATAAAACCCTTTACACAAATTTCAATTATGAATTTTTATTCATATAAATATTTTTGTGAATTCGCTTGTATTTTAAAAGCATATAAATTACAATGTAATCGGTGATAATATGAATAAACAAGAAATAAGATTGCCTAAAACCAAAGTAGGGCAAAAATCGTTCAAGAAAATTATTAAAGCTGGTAAAACCCTTTTTGGTAAAGCCGGATATAATTCAACTTCCATCAATGACATCATTTCCAAAGCTAAAGTCGCTGCTGGAACATTTTATATTTATTTCGACAGTAAACTCGCTCTTTACCTTTACTTGCTTGACGAGTACCGTTTGAATATCAGAAGAGCTGCCAATGAAGCAACCAAGAATCTCATAAATCGATATGAAATGGAAAAAGCAGGCTTAAAAGCTTTTATCATGTACGTAAAGGAAGATCCATTGGCTTATAAATTGGTTTGGGAATCGTTATTCGTCGATCCAGAAATTTTCAAAGAGTATTACACCAATTTCGCTGCTTCTTACATTCACCATCTTCAGCCCTTTGTGGAAAGTGGTGAAATTAGAGATGACATCGATTTGGAAACCGTTTCTTATATCCTGATGGGGATTTCAAACTTTGTAGGTTTGCAAATAGTATTTAAGGAAACCGCTACTGAAAAAGACGTTGATTACGTAGTTTGTGAAAGTATGAAATTATTGAATGAGGGAATATTCAAAAAACCTAAGACTTAAGAATTTTTAAGTCTTTTATTTTTAAGGAGTGAAAACATGAAAATACTAGTAGCGATGGATTCTTTTAAGGGATCTTTAACCGCCACAGAAGCCTGTGATGCCGTGGAACAAGGAATACTGCTCGCAGATGAAAATATTGAAGTCATTAAAAAACCAATCGCTGATGGGGGCGAAGGTACAGTAAAGACTTTGGTAGATGCCTTGGATGGACAAATAATCACATTAGATCTCAACAATCCGTTAATGCGAAAAATTCAAGGGTATTATGGAATAATAAATAATAAAACAGCCATTATTGAAATGGCTGTAGCTAGCGGTTTAACGCTTTTAGAAGAAAATGAGAGGAACCCTCTTTACACAACTACTTACGGCGTTGGTGAAATCATAAAAGATGCTTTAAATCGAGGTATTAGAGACTTTATCATCGCTATCGGCGGCAGTGCAACCAACGACGGAGGAACAGGTATGTTGAATGCTCTAGGCGCAAATTTCTTTGATAACGAGGGTAAAAAGCTCGAGCCCATTGGTGAGAATTTATTCAACATAAATTCAGTTGATTTACATGGTTTGGATAAAAGGTTGAGTAAAGCAAATTTCTTGGTTGCTTGTGATGTCAATAATCCTTTATATGGCCCTAGTGGCGCTGCATACATTTACGGCCCACAAAAAGGAGCCACAAAGGATGTGGTTAAATATCTCGACGAAGGACTGAAGAATTTCAGTTGGAAAACTTCAAATCTATTATCTATAGATAATTCTCAGATTCCGGGCACCGGTGCAGCTGGAGGTTTGGGTTTTGCATTATTATCATATCTTAATGCGACATTAAAACCAGGAATTGAAATTGTATTGGACTATTTAGAAATTGAAAAATTAATAAATAATGTTGATTTAATAATTACTGGTGAAGGAAAAATCGACTCTCAATCAAAAATGGGAAAAGTCTTATCTGGTTTAGGTAATTTAGGGATAAAGCATAATAGAAAAGTGATTGCATTTGGTGGTATGGTTGAAAAAAAATTATTACTTAAAGAATATGGGATATCCACAATCATTCAAATAAATCGCAAAAATCTATCGCTTGCAGATGCAATGAAAAAAGATAATGCGAAATTACTATTAAGGGATTCAGTCAAAAAATATTTTAAATCAAAAAATGCCTAATCGTTAAAAATTAGGCATTTATTTTATTCAGTTTTATATTATTTTATCAAATGATTGAAAGAAAACATATCCCAAGGGGATTTTCTGATCATCTTTTCCGCGTCTTCTACTGATACAGGTTCTGAAAAATGGAATCCTTGCATAAAGCGGATATCCCACTTATTTAGCAATCTGATAGTGTCTTCATCTTCGACACCTTCAGCGATGACAATCTTTTGATTGGCTTTTGCTTGATCAACAACTTTCTTGACTCTTTCGGCGTTCGAATCATCGTTTGTTATCAACAACAGATTCCCTCTGCTTATTTTTACTATTGAAGCTATAATCTTGTTCATATCTTCTGCCAATTGATAATCCACACCAGTATCGTCAATTGCCATCCTGAAGCCATATCTCCTAAATTCTTTTAAATTATATTGGGCAATTTCATTGTTGATGACGGTGTAATAATCGAGGATTTCCAAACAGAAGTTCTCTGGAGCCAAACCATGTTTACCGGCGATTTCAAAATATTGTCTCGCCAACCCATCAACATAAAGCTGTTTAGGCGCTAAGTTAATTGATATGAAGAAATCGCCCAATTTGGTATTTCTTTTCCAAATGGCGTATTGTTCGGTTACTTTCTCGAAGCCCCATATGCCAAACCAGGTAATATCTCCGGTCAAATCCATAACGTTAAGGAATTTACCAGGCGATAAAATCCCCATTGTTGGATGTTGCCAACGAAGAAGGGATTCAAGTCCGATTATTTTTCCGGTCCTGATGTCGACGATTGGTTGATAGTATAGTAAAAACTCATCGTTTTCGATTGATTTCTTGATTTGTTTATAGTAATCGATATTGAATTGTTCTTTTTCTATTAGATTCTGTGAATACATGTAGAAACGGTTCTTGCCTTCTTTTTTTGCGACATAAACCGCAACTTCAGCATTCTTCAATAAATTTTCAGCGGTTATGCCATCATAAGGGAATAAACAGATTCCGATTGAAGCTGTTAATTCATGATTGCCCAACTTGACGGGAGATTTAAATAAATCCAATAACTCAGCGGCGATTTGATTGATTTTTTCATTGTTGATTTCACCACGATAATAATAGATGAAAATATCTTGTTCATAATGGCCGCAGACACTGCCTTTTTGACAATATTTCCGTAATCTCTTGGTGTATTCATCAATGACTTTATCGATGTCTTTTTGTTCGTAACTATCGACGATATAACGAAAATTGTCGAGATTAATCGCGAAAAACAATCTTAAGTCGCCTTCCTTGATATCCGAGATATCCTTGTTGATTTCAGCCAACAACGGATTTCTCGAAACCGTGTCAGGGATATTATCATTCTTTTCGTCTTTTGATTTTTCTGCTTTCATGTTGTCTCTTTCAAGTTTATTTTTCTTGAAATGAAACAAGACATTACGATATAGGAAAAATAATGCAACCACAGTAATAACGATGATTAAGATGGCAACTACTATTTCCCATGGTCTACTTGATGTAGCGGGATCCGATAGAAAAATTAAATCAAACATATTTCACCTCTTTAATATTTGCTGGCAAGAACATCCATGCGTTTAGCTTTAGCAATTTTATAGAACATCTTGATGAAAGCTTTTAAAGCTTCTTCAGTTATTGGTTCGCTGATCATATACCCTTGGAAGACATCAGTGCCGATTTGTTTCAAATATTCATATTGTCTTTTTGATTCAACACCTTCCGCAATGACGACCATGTCCAAGTTATGGACAAGATTGACGATAGTGCCGACAATCTTATGATCGTTTTCAGTACCGAAGATACCATCGATGAAACTCTTGTCAACCTTGATATTATCGAAAGCAATCTGTCTTAAATAAGTCAAAGATGCGTATCCGGTACCGAAGTCGTCAAGCGAGAATCTGATTCCCAAAGCTTTCAAGTCAGCGATTTTTTCTTCAATCATCACGGTTGAATCCAAGAAAACTGACTCTGTTAATTCCAAGGTTAAATACTCAGCACTAATATCAGTTTCTTTTATGATAGATTTTACCGTTTCGACAAAGTCATATTGCATCAATTGAATTGAGGAAATATTGACGCTGATGGTAAATTCTTTGTTGAAAAGATTTTTGAGCCTGACCTGCATTCCGCAAGCTTCCCGTAAAACCCAAGTACCAATCGGTACAATCATGTAATTTTCTTCAGCGTTGCCGATGAAATTACCAGGCGAAATTTCGCCAAGAATTGGTGAATGCCACCTAACAAGAGCTTCAAAACCATATAATTCGTTCTTGTTGTCAACCAGTGGTTGATACTTTAGATACAATTCATGATTTTCAATTGTTTTGGCAAGTTGTTCCGATACTTGAGCCTTGTACGATATTTCCCTAGCTATATTCTCATTATAGAACAAATAGCGTTTATTTCCCAGTTGTTTTGCTTTATAAAGGGCAGTATCACCTTTTTTGATCAAATCATCCAAGACATTTCCATCCGTCGGATAAACTGAGATACCAATATAGAATTTTACTTCCAACTTGATATTTTTAACAGTCAACGGTTCTTTGAAATAGGCTAGAATTCTTGAGATATTGTTTTCAACATTTTCCAGAGAATTGATATTGTTCATAATATAGATGAACTCATCATGTCCGTTGGCATAGATGTATTCACTATTGCCCAGCAAGGTTTTTAATTCAAGGGCTATTGTTTTTAAGAGATTATCTCCTACCATTTGCCCTTTGATGATATTAATATTTTTAATATTTTCAACTTGGAAAATGCAGACAGCTGCTTTTTTATTTCCGGAGAGAATATTTTTATTGATGTCAATTCTGGCGGCACTGATATTTTTTAAACCAGTCAAGGTATCATAAGCAAATGTTTCATATACCAAGTCAACCTGTCTTTCAATTTCTTTCGACATTAGATTGATAGCATCGCCAATCTCCTTGATTTCATTGTTTTCCAAGAGATTGACTTTAACTTTATAGTTTCCATTTTTTATTTCTTCCAAAGAATCCAAAATCTTGTTAATTGGTGCAAGCGCTCTTTTGATTCTCTTATTTAGAAGTAGAGAAGTCAAGTAAACCAAAATTGCGATGGTTACCAAAACAATTCCAAAAATCAATTCCATCGAGAACATC
>JAVEWC010000144.1:0-2868 GCA_034004745.1 Candidatus Izemoplasmatales bacterium
CATATTGATCAGGGGTATAGAATATACTCGTGAAGGTATAGGCGGGTATGATAATATTCTGAGCTTCTTTTTGGGATGTCGAAAGCGTTACTTCAGGATAGTTTTCTACTATGTATTTACTGATGTCATCAAAAGCGGTTGCGACCAGGGTTTCTTCCAAAAGCTCATACTCAGCTAATAATTCGTACAATGCATCAGCGGTCTCGGTTCTTGGCGCATCAGCGTCAGCTTTTATCTCGATATTGTAGAGTATGGTATCGCCGAACTCAATGAATAACTCTTCTAGCTTAGTTAAATATACCTTGGCTTCAACCCATTCTTCTTGAGTCATGTCTCGGTAAGGATAATTGTCTTCTTCGTCTTGGTAGTTATATCCAAAATTGCATGTTTCATATAAATAATTATAATTTTCTTTCCAAATAACCGTGTCACAATTGCTCATGGCTCTGATGTTTCCAGTTTTGTTCTCTCCATGCCTTAAGACCAATATTCCATCTTTAGTCATTTGTACATCCATCTCAAGTACATCGACTCCAAGATTATAGGAATTCAAAAAAGCGCTCATGGTGTTGGAAGGATAGTATCCTTGCCCACCGCCGTGAGCCATAACTAATACTTTATTGTCATTGGCAGTTTTACGCCAGATGTTTGTTTCTTGATATTTCGGTTTAGGGAGTGCAAACATTAAACCGAAAGTAATAATAACAATTAGTAGGATCAATCCTAATTTACGTAGTCTTTTCAATTATATATGTCCTTTCAAATGATGATATATACGGAATCTTCTTTAATAATGGTCTGGTAGGTCCTAATACTCCTTGAATATTCATCCAATCTCAAACTATCAGCCTTTTTGCTGTTTGAAACTTCTCCTGTTTCTAAAGAAATAGGCAAGCCATGGAATTTGCATGTGATAATTTCATTTTCCAAAATGCCACTAGAAATGGGAGAACCCATATGAGGACATTTATCCTTAACGGCAAAAATCCCTTTAGAAGTATATGCTAAAAGGATTGGTAGGTTATTGATTTTTAGAGTCATCTTTTGTTTTTGTTTCAAGTCAACTAGTTTCGCAGCAAAATATTCCAAATCTGGCTCCTTGGTAAATAAAATTTAGTAAACTATGTTATTTGGAGAAATCTGCCATTGTTATTAAACTTAACAATAGCACAATTATTGGTTGAAACAATAGATTAAGAAAGAAACTGGCAAACAATCCCACTTGAGTCAAGAAGTTTTCCGAACCTAAATCTTCGATGAAGTCGGAAATTATTTCTCCACTACCAACCAATACGCTGGCAATAATGACAGCACTTATTACAAACATTACCAAACCAATCAATTTTCTCATAAATACATTCCCCTTTAAAAAACATTTAGTTTTTCTATATTATACTATTTACCACTTTCATAGTAAATAATCGAGGTCAATAATTATAAAAAATAGATGGTATTAAAAAAAACAAAAGGCAATCTAGTGCCTTTTATTGTGTAATAAATTATTTTTCTATAAAACCATGAAGTTGTGTTCAAAGAAGTAATCCAATAATTCTTTTCTTGTGACTATTCCCAAGAATTGATTGGTATCATCAATAACTGGTACAAAGTTTTCATTGGAAGCTCTGGATAATAATACTATCATTGTTTCGTTGATATTTACTGTTTCGTAATCACGATGACGTTTAATCGAGGAAACTTTGATATTCTTCATTTCATCTCTACCGACCGCATCCAATGTATAAAGCAAATCACCTTCAGTGATTGTGCCCACATACTTGCCATCCTTAGATAATACAGGTATTGAAGTATATCGATTTTTATGCATAATCTCAACAGCCTCTCTAGCTGTATTGTCAGTACACAAATAAGTAACTTCACTTCTAGGTTTCATAAAAGCTAATATATTCATATATTTCCTCCATATTTTTCTTAAACAAAAAAAGCATTAATTCTTGATTGTGTTAATATTTTACCACAATCTTAAGGCTTTTCCTATAGTTTATAAATAAAATGAATGTGAAAACAATTTATACATTTGAATATCGTTTGTGTTTACTTCTCTTGTAAGGTTGTAAGAATCTCCTCAAGGATTCGATTTCTTTCTTCCTGAACTTTAATGGCTTTATTTATTTTGTAATACCACGTTATAAACTCTCTTATCAATAAAAAAATAAGTAGGAAGAATGAAAAGACAATTATTATTCCGACTTCAGAAGATACATTGAACGCTTCGCTTACCATATCAAATATTAATTTCAAAATTATTGCCCTCCGTTATTTAGTGAATATTTATAGTTAATTTATATTATACAATATTCTATCTATAAAGAAAACCTAAAATAAAGGAGACATTTTTCACGTCTCCCTCGTATAAATATAAATGCCTTTAATTACTTTTTTTATTTATGAATTGATAAGTGTATGTTGCTAAAACAGCTCCCAAGAATGGGCCGATTATGAAAATCCAAATCTGTTCCAAAGCCACTCCACCCTGTAAGATTGCAGGAGCTAGTGATCTGGCTGGATTTACTGAAGTTCCGGTTAAATTAATTCCCAAGAGATGAACCAATGTAAGAGTCAGTCCTATTACAAGTCCGACTATTACTTTATTTTCCGCCTTGTCAGTGATTCCCAAAATGGAAATGATAAAGACAAAAGTTAAGATTACTTCAACCAACAAACCAATCAATAAAGCACCAAAATCTCCACCGGATATGATCAATGGATTTATGGCATTTCCTCCTAAATTATTATTGCTACCAAGGATTAATAATAGGACTAAAGAACCCAACAAACCACCGATTACCTGGAACAAAACATAAAAGCCAAAATCCTTCCAACTCATCTTTTTCATTAACACCATTGATA
>JAVEWC010000145.1:0-2844 GCA_034004745.1 Candidatus Izemoplasmatales bacterium
ATTGCAATCGGATTATCTAAGACAGGAGAAACGATAGATAAAATCTATCGAATCAACACCGAGAAAAACAAGTCTTCAGATGAATATTCACTTTTGCTCAATGATTTTATCAAGGATTGCAAAGAGGTTATAATTTCATCGGTAGTTCCTGAATTAAATGAAGTATTTCGTGATTATTTTTGGGAAAGATTTAATATTGAGGCATTGTTTGTCGGAACTGGCGTAAAAACTGGACTAAAAATAAATTCCGACAATCCTAAGGAAGTTGGTTCAGATTTGATAGGTAACAGTGTCGCAGCAATTAATATCTATTCAGAGACTTGCCTTGTCATTGATTTAGGTACAGCGACTACATTTACATATTTGGAGAATAAAATTCTTAAAGGAGTTGTAATTGCTACTGGTCTTACAACCAGTAAAAACGCTCTGGTATCTCAAACTTCACTACTTCCACAGGTTGAATTGCAAGCACCAAAAAGAGTGTTGGGCACCAACTCGGTCGACTGCATTAAATCAGGTCTTATTTTTGGACATGCATCAATGATTGATGGAATGATCAAAAGAATAAAAGCTGAAACCAACACACCGGACTTAAAAGTAATCATTACTGGTGGACACGCAAAAATAGTGTATCCTTATTGTACAGAAGAACTGATAAAAGATGAATCATTGATATTAAAAGGACTTTTGATTATCTTAGAAAAGAATAGAAGACATTAATTAAAATGCACTGTCCAAGTGCATTTTTTCTATTAATATGGTAAAATAAATCACGCAATATACAAGAGGTGAATACATGGGAAATAAATTATTGTTAGTTGATGCCAGTAATCTACTGTTCCGTTCCTACTACGCGACAGCCTATACTGGAAATTTAATGCAGACACAGGAGGGTTTATATACCAATGGCATTTTTGGTTTTGCTCATGCCATGACAAAGTTGTTGGAAAATGGATATACCCATATTCTCGTTGCGTTGGACACGGATGGTAAAACTCATAGACATGAAATGTTTGAAGAATATAAGGGTACTAGAAAAGACACTCCAGTGGAATTAATCGAGCAATTTCCTTATATGAAAGAATACCTTGAAGCTCTTGGCGTGTATTTTTATGAACAAAAAACAATGGAAGCCGATGATATCATCGGCTACGTTGTAACTCATTTCAAGGATCAGTTTGAGGAGATTACAATATATTCAAATGACCATGATTTAGTTCAACTATTGGATAAGAATGTTAATCAGATTATATCTCGAAAAGGCCTAAAAGATATAGAAATTTATACTCCTGAATACGTGATGGAAAAACTTGGGTTTTCAACTTCACAAGTGACAGATTACAAAGCTTTGGTTGGTGACGCATCTGATAATATTCCTGGCGTTCCGGGAATCGGTGACAAGACAGCCGTTAAACTTCTATCGGAATATAATAATATCGAAAATCTGTATGAACGCATTGAGGAGATTGGTGGAAAACTGAAAGAAAAACTTTTAGAGAATAAAGAAAAAGCTTTCTTTTCAAAGAAATTAGCTACAATAAAAACAGATTTTTCAAACTGTATCGATATTAGTAAAAGTCGATATACTGGAGCAAACGAAGAGATGTTGGTCAAGTTTTATCAAAAGATGAATTTTAATTCTTTTATAAAAAACATGAAAAAAAATTCAGAAGTCACTGATAATGAATATTATATTCTGGATACTGTCGACAAAATCGATAAATTGAATTATAAAGAAGCTTATTTGCATTTAGAAATTTTTGGTGAAAATTATCATACTGATCCAAAGATTGGCTTCGGATTATATATAGACAACAAAGCCTATTACCTTCCATATTTGGCAGCCTGTAAATCCAACAAATTCAGAAACTTCCTGAACGACAGGAAAATCAAAAAATATGTATATGATTTGAAAAAAATTAAAGTCGCACTCATGTGGGATGACATTCCTATTGATGGAATTGTTTTTGATTTGTTGCTGGCGGCGTATTTAATCAACCCAGCCATTAAACAAGACGATTTTTCCTTGGTGGTACAAAGTTTGGATTATAATGAAGTAATGTCAGATGATTTGGTTTATGGCAGGGGTGCAAAAACTTCAATGCCGGAAGACGCAACACTTGTTAAACATATAATTACAAAAGTAAAAGCGATTAAAGACCTAAAACAGATAGCTTTAGATAAAAACGAGGAATCTGATCAATTGCAATTGTTGAATGAAATTGAAATTCCTCTTGCCCATCTTTTGGCAGAAATGGAGTATAAAGGAATCCTAATTGATCAAGACATTTTAAATGAATTTGGTGAAAATTTATCGATTCATTTAAAACAATTGGAAGCAAAAATATATAATTTGGCTGGACAAGAATTTAACATTAATAGTCCGAAGCAACTTGGTGAAATTCTATTCGACAATCTGAATTTACCAACTAATAAAAAAACTAAATCCGGTTATTCAACGGACATTTCAGTCTTAACCAAGTTGAAATTCATACACCCAATAATTAAGGAGATAATTTCATATAGAACCTACAGCAAATTATATTCTACTTACTATATCGGTTTATTAGAATCCCTTAAAATGAAATCTGATTCAAGAATTCATACCATCTACCAACAAGCTTTGACAAAAACTGGCAGGCTTTCATCAAAAGAACCGAATTTGCAAAATATACCGATAAAAACAGAAGAAGGCAAGGAACTTAGAAAAGTATTTATTGCCAATAAAGATAATCTTTTATTGTCATTTGACTACTCGCAAATTGAACTGAGAGTAGTTTGTGAACTAGCGGGAATTAAGAATTTACAGATTGCTTTTGCCAATAATCTCGATATTCATTATGA
>JAVEWC010000146.1:0-2807 GCA_034004745.1 Candidatus Izemoplasmatales bacterium
TGACTGGATTAAGTTTTGCAACAGGCTTTATTACACCAGTTCTACCTATTTGAAAATCTATGGCTTCCATTCTGGTTTCTACTTCCTCAGCAGGAAATTTGAAAGCAGTGGCCCATTTAGGAAATTTGGAAGTGAAACCTATTTTTTCATATAAGTCAAGCTCATTAACCTTAATTACAACTCCATCAATTTCATAATCCAAATCGTTTCGATAATTTTTAACATTCTCGATAAAATTGATTACTTCTTCAATATCCTGACAAAAAATTGTATTCTGGTTAACTTTAAATCCAATTTTCTTCAATTCTTGAATTATCTCAAAATGATTTTGGATTTCCAACCCAAAACCATAATATATGAAAACATCAAGATTTCTTTTAGCTACAATCTTAGGATCCAATTGCCTGATACTTCCGGCAGCTGCATTCCTCGGATTCTTGAAAGGTTCTTCTTCGGCAGCGATTTTTTCTTGATTGATTTTATTGAAACTCTTCTTGCTGAGGAAGATTTCTCCTCTAACTTCCAAAGGCATCAAATAATCTATTCTTAAGGGTATTGATTTGATTGTTTTCACATTCTCAGTTATGTCTTCACCCAAAACTCCATTACCTCTGGTAGCTGCTCTTTTATATAAACCATTTTCATATTTAATCGAAACTGAAAGCCCATCAATCTTAAGGTCAACCGTGTAAGTGTATCTGTTTACGGCCTTTTTTACTCTTTTATCAAACTCTCTCAACTCATCATAACTAAAAACATTATCCAAAGATAACATTGGAATCTCATGTCTAACCTTCTCAAACTTATCTCCGACTTCACCACCTACTCTTTGCGTTGGTGAGTCAGGTGTTTTAAGATTTGGATTTTCATTTTCCAATCTGATAAGCTCCCGCATCAGCTGGTCAAATTCAAAATCGCTGACTGAAGGATTATCCAAAACATAATATTCATGACTGTATTGGTTTAATAACTTTTTTATTTCTTCAATTCTTGCACTTATTTCCATCATTTACCAACCACCTCATAACTAGGATGATCTTTAATCAATATTTTTATCCCTATCGGGCTTGGAAAAGCAACTCTAATCTTGTCATCTTCCAAAGCAACTATGACGCCTTTGCCAAAGGTCTTGTGTTCAATTTTACTGCCAACACTAACATTTTGCTTGACTTCATCATAAGTGTATTGCACTTCATCCATATCAACAGTAGGTCTTTGTTTAGGTTTCTCGAATACAGCTTTTTTTGCTTGATACATGCCTTTTCTATCCATCAACTCATTATCGATTTCTTCAATGAATTGCGAATCAAGGTTTGACATGTAATGTCCATACATGAAACGAGTTTGACTATTGGTCAAATATACCTGATCCTTGGCTCTGGTGAGTGCAACATAAAATAATCTTCTTTCTTCGTCTATATTCATTGTCTCCATTAAACTTTGATTTGAAGGAAAGAGCCCTTGCTCCAAACAAGTTATAAAAACGATTTTAAATTCCAAGCCCTTTGCTGCGTGAACAGTCATAAGGTTAACGTATTCACCTGTGTCATCTATTTCTTGAGCTTGCTCATGCAAAGCTAAATCATTCAACAAATTAACCAATATTTCATAATTGGTAAAATTAATATCATAACCAGCTATTTTCTCCATCATCAAACTCTTGAACTCGTTTAAATTGTCGAGTCTTCTTTCAGACTGGAAACTTCTATCTAAAGTTGCGTCATCATTTTCAAGCATGGCTTTATATCCTGATTTTTCAACAAGTTGATCATATGTGTCAAGCAATGATTGTTGATTAATTTTTTCTTTTAATTCAATAATCATATTTTTGAAATTTAACATGGTATCTTTTGCTTTACCTTTTAAGATTTCACTTTGTTCATCAATCAAGTCAAACAATCGCAAATTGCTGTTTTGGGCTTCCTCGACTAATTTCGCGAAAGTAGCATCACCAACACCTCTTTTCGGAGTGTTGTAAACCCTGGAAAACGAATAGTCGTCTCCCATATTGATTAAAAGATGTAGATAAGCGATAATATCTTTTATTTCTTTTCTTTTGTAGAAAGAAATATTACCGATTACTCGGTGAGGTATATTAAACTTAAGCAATATATCCTCGAATCTTCTACTCATCGCATTGTTACGGTAAAGAATAGCAATATCATTTAGTCGGACGCCTTGTTTCCAAAAATGCTTTATTTTCTCATAAATATAGTAAGCTTCCTCTTCATCGGTACCAGCTTTAAAATGTATCACATTTTCCCCGGATCCCAAAGTTGAATACAATTCTTTTTTTATACGATTACGATTATTTTTAATGACGGAATTGGCAGCTTTTAAAATAGTATCTTTTGAACGATAATTCCTATTTAATAAAATTGTCATGTGTTCAGGAAAGTCTTCCATAAACTTTTTGATGTTTTGAATGTTCGATCCCCTAAAAGCATAGATGCTTTGGTCTTCATCGCCAACAATAAAAAGATTACGATGATTTTTTGCCAGAAGATGGACGATTTCATACTGTAAATCATTTGTATCTTGGAATTCATCAACTAATATATATTCAAATTTTTCTTGATACTTCCTTAAAACTTCAGGATAATTTCTAAAAAGTTCTAAAATCAGAATCAACAAATCTTGAAAATCAACTAGATTATTCTTCTTTAAGTAAGCATTATATAGCGGATATAATTGGATTACCATTGATCTTATTGGTTCTTGAATGCTATTGAAGGATGCTTGTTCGCCTTTAATGGCAGCAAACAAATTAGCGGTTATTTTTGGAGAAAAGTTCTTTCGGTCGTAGT
>JAVEWC010000147.1:0-2777 GCA_034004745.1 Candidatus Izemoplasmatales bacterium
GAATCAATTACGATAATTTCTCAAAAAGTGGGCTTTTCCACGAAATTGTTAAGTAAAAAGGAAAAAGGAGATTTTATTGAGGATGTGGTTGGTCCATTGGGTGAAGCCATCAAGATTAAAAATATCAGGAACTTGATTGCGATTGCTGGTGGAGTTGGCGCAGCACCGCTTTACCCACAACTTAAATGTTATCACTCTAGCGGTACAAAAATTGATCTTATAATCGGTGCTAGGGATAAAGAGCATTTGCTGCTGATGGATAAATTTGCGGAAGTTTGTGAAAACATCTTCGTAACTACCGATGATGGTTCAGTTGGAAAAAAGGGGTTTGTCACAGAAGTCTTGAAAGAAAAACTTAAAGACAAGTCCTATGATTTTTCTATAACAATCGGACCTTTGATTATGATGAAAAACGTTGTTTTAATAAACAAAGACTATAACCTTCCTACCGATGTATCTTTGAATCCAATCATGATTGACGGAACCGGAATGTGTGGAAATTGCCGCGTCAGCATCAATGGCAAAAATCATTTTGCCTGTGTTGAGGGCCCTGATTTTTCCGCTGAAGGGATTGATTTTGATGAGTTGATCAGCCGACAAAGATATTATAAAGATAAAGAACATGTCTGTAATTTAAGACTGGGTGAATCAGATGATTAAACGTACAATTATGCCAGTGCTTGATCCATCCATCAGAAATACTTCTTTCACCGAAGTGGCTCAAGGATATTCACTGAATCAAGTGAAAATTGAAGCTTCAAGATGTCTTGATTGTAAGAATCCTAGATGCGTGACAGCTTGTCCAGTGAATATAGACATTCCAAGATTCATCAAGTTAATTCTTGAAGATCGTTTTCGGGATGCATACTGCACAATTTATTCAGACAATATTCTTCCGGCTGTTTGCGGTAGAGTTTGCCCTCAAGAAAAACAATGTGAGGGCGCATGTGTTTTGGGAGTCAAGTTTGAACCAGTTGCGATTGGCGCTTTAGAAAGATATCTGGGAGATTATAGTTTGACACATAATGTCTTCCGACAAGAAACAATAATTGATAATGGTAAAAAAGTTGCGATTATCGGTAGTGGACCTGCAGGTCTTGCCTGTGCTGCACAAATCAGGAGAATGGGTTATTCAACCGATGTCTATGAAGCTTTGCATGAATTCGGCGGAGTTTTAAAATATGGCATTCCCGAATTCAGGTTACCTAAATCAATTGTCGATACCGAAATTGATAGATTAAAATCTCTAGGTATCAGCTTCTATAAAAATGTCATTATTGGAAAAACTTTGACAATCGAACAGTTGTTCAATGAATTGAATTATCAAGCGATTTTTATCGGTTCAGGAGCTGGTCTTCCAAGTTCTCTCGGGATAAAGGGAGAGAACTTGAACGGAGTTTACTATGCGAATGAATTTCTAACCAGAGTCAATCTCATGAAAGCGAATAATTTTCCATTTTCAGCTACACCGATAAAAGTCGGTGAAACCGTAGCGGTCGTTGGTGGCGGTAACGTAGCTATGGACGCAGCCAGAACCGCAAAAAGGCTCGGAGCGAAAAAAGTCATTATCATCTACCGCAGAGATATGGAATCATTACCAGCAAGGCTTGAAGAAATTCATCATGCCGATGAAGAAGGAATTGATTTTATGCTTCTTCTCAATCCAGTTGAAATAATCGGCGAAAATTATGAAGTGAAATCAGTAAAATGTCAAAGAATGGTGTTGGGTGAACCAGATGAATCAGGCCGAAGAAAACCAATACCTATTGAAGAGTACGAAACAATTGACATCAATAATTTGATAGTCGCAATCGGTCAAAGTCCAAATCCGATAATCAAAAAATCAACTCCAAATTTGGAAGTTGACAAATGGGGTTGCATCAAAGTCAATGATTATCAAACATCTATTCCAGGGGTATTCGCAGGTGGCGATATCGTCACTGGAGCGGCTACAGTTATCTTAGCTATGGGTGCCGGAAAAACCGCTGCTTTTAATATCGATAAGTACATAAAGACGCTTTGAGTTTTAAAAAGCGTCTTTTTTTAAAAAAAAATTATGACAACCTTGTCATAATCGCTTGACAAAATAAAAAAATAGGAATAAAATAATATTATGACAAGGTTGTCATAATTATGGAGGCCAAAATGCCAAGCAAAACTTTCATTAATCTAGAAGCGGAAAAAAGAAAACGAATTGTTGATGCGACTGTTTTTGAGTTCGCTTCAAAACCCTATGAACAGGTAATGATTTCGGACATAATCAAAAAAGCAAAAATTCCTCGGGGAAGTTTTTATCAATATTTTATCGACAAGGAAGACCTCTACATCTATATTATCGGTGTAATAAAACAAGAAAAAATGACTTTCTTTGAATCAACTCTAAATAATTATAATGGTTTAAAATTCCTTGATTTAGTGAGAAAGCTCTATGAGGAAGGTGTCCAGTTCGCTCTAAAATATCCTAGATATGTCAAAATTATGGATTTCCTGATGAAGAATAAAAATCCATTATATGACAAGATTATGGCCGAAAATGTGCTTTATGCCGAAAAAGTCTATGCAAATTTAATCGATCAAGATAAAGCCAAAGGTTATATCCGCGAGGATATAGATTCATTGACCTTTGCAAAAATTATAGTCCAGTTGACAACCAATATTGCCGTTGAGGAACTTGATATCGATAATGAAGTAGAAAGCTTTAAAAGAATGTTGGAAAGAAATAATCAAATACTTAAAATCATCGAATACGGTGTGCTGAAAGGATAAATCTATGTTTA
>JAVEWC010000021.1:0-12700 GCA_034004745.1 Candidatus Izemoplasmatales bacterium
AGATTGGTTGTCTTGGTCACTCATGAACGCGGTTTGGTTGATTTCTACGCAGACAGAATCATAGAATTGAAAGACGGTGTGGTAGTAAATGATTATGAAAACAATGCCCAGACCGGTTTTGATCACGTCGATGAAAGAAACATTTATCTTAAAGACTTGCACTTGGATGAAAATCTGAAGAGCAGTGGAATCGATTATTATTACGATCATGAAAAAGATGATAGTCTTAACATCAAACTTATCGAATTTAAAGGCAGTTTATATGTAAAGGTCAACTCGAAGAGAAAGATTAAGTATCTCGATGAAAGCTCAGAAATTCGTTTGATTGACGACCACTACAAAAAACGAGAAATCACGGATGTTTCCGAATATGATTTCGACCTTTCCCAATTTGACAAAATCAAACACAATAAAAATAAAAAATCCTTTATCAGATGGAAGTCGACGATTAAGGCTGGATTCAGTCGCGTATTCTCGAGAAAGAAACTCGTTGGCAAATTGTTCTTGTTCGGATATTTCATCGTTTCAGCTATTCTTGTGTTCCAACTAGCAACATATGGCGGAAACACTTTTGTTGACGAAAGAGATTTTATCTATTCCCCGAAAGATATGATGGCAATAGATATTTATGACAGGCAAATGACATATGATGAAATTATGGAAATTCTCGATGAAACTGATGGCGTAAGAATCTCGCCTTATGTTGAATCTACACAAATATTGTTGAACTATGAAGATTATTATCAGGGAGAAGTCAATATTTCTGAACAAGTCTTTCCGGTAAAATTGTCTGAATTGCAGGGACTGACGCCAAAATATGGAGAAATGCCCGACAATAATCGAGAAATTGCCATCGACTTGTGGGTTGCTGAAGCTTTGATTGATACAAAACAACTTAAAGACTTAAATGTTACCAAAGTTGAAGAATTGATTGGTTCAAAAATCAAGGGTTCCAACTATTACTATGACATTGATCAACCCGGCTTTACTATTACGGGAATTGTTGAAACTGAATCGCCGATAGTTATTCTGGTGGATAAAGCGATTTTTGCCTTCACACAAAATTATTATCTGGAATATGTAGCAAGTTATGGTGAAGTTGAAGGCTTAATAGAAATAGTTGATGGTAGAATCCCTGAAAATCCTGAGGAAATAATGGTTCATGTCAACATGGGGTATATGATAGGCGATAAAATTGACATTTCATCAATGCTTTTAGAAGCTGAAGTGGTTGGCACCTATGATGAAGCCGACAATGATTACGCTTATAAGGGTGAGGAGTTTATCATATCCAACGAAGAAATGGAAAGATTGAACTTGATGTCTTTTGAAATGGGCTATTATTCGCCAAGACTGCTGTTTTATGTTGATGATCCCGAAACTGCAATTACTGATTTTGAAGCTTTGGGTTATACTTTATATAACCAATATGAACAACAACTGGCTTATCACCAATCAATAGTTCAAGAACAAAATTCCTTGAAGATTTCCCAGATTGTTTTCATTATAATTGGCATTATTGTTTATATCTTCTTCATGATGAGATCATCCATGCTTAATCGCATCAAGGAAATTGGAGTTTATCGAGCTATTGGAGCGACAAAGAGGGATATCTACAAAATCTTCATATCCGAGATTTTCACCTTTACGACAATCGGTTCGTTGACCAGCTATTTGTTGATGACCTATATCGTAATCGAGTTGCAAAACCAACTGGGAGAATTCGCAATGTTTTTCTATTTTCCATTCTACTTGTTTATCGGTGGAATTGTCGGAATTTATCTCCTCAATTCGGTATTCGGTATGTTGCCAATCTTTACTTTATTAAGAAAAACCCCTGCAGAAATTACTGCTAAATACGATATTTAATTTAAAACTTTTTTACAGTAAAAAAATCTTGACTAAAAATATGTTTTATTGTATAATAATTCAGCGTGTCAAAAGGATTTAAAGTGGGAGGGATGAAATCCCTATAACCACATCACGAAAATAAGGAGGTGTCTTTCGTGGCTAAAGAGATTAAAAACGTTGTTAAACTGCAAGTCGCTGGTGGCAAAGCAACACCTGCTCCACCAATTGGACCGATTTTAGGACAAGCAGGAGTTAACATTCAACAATTTTGCGTGCAATTTAATGAACGTACAAAGGACATGGTCGGCAGTGTTATTCCGGTAGTGCTAACCGTTTATGATGATCGTTCATTTACATTCATAACAAAAACACCACCTGCCAGTGATTTGTTAAAGAAAGCATGTAAGATTCAAAAAGGTGCAGGAAATCCAAAAACAGAGACTGTCGCTACAATTACGAAACAACAACTAAGAGAAATTGCGACACTCAAAATGCCAGACCTTAATGCTAATGATGTTGAAGCAGCAATGAACATTATTGCGGGTACGGCAAGACAAATGGGAATTGTCGTAAAAGACTGAGTTTATTAGTTGTTTGATATATACAACTATATAATTGGGAGGACATTCCGCTAAAACCAAATATAGGAGGAAAGAACATGGCTACAAAAGGAAGAAAATATTCTGAAGCATTAGCTAAAGTAGATCGCAACAAGAGATATGCAATTGAAGAAGCTATTGAATTAGTAAAATCTGTTTCCTTTGAAAAATTCGACGCATCAATGGAATTGGCTTTCAACTTAAACTTAAACCCTCGTAAAGCAGAACAAAATTTAAGAGGAGCGTTAGTATTACCGCATGGAACTGGTAAAACTAAAAGAGTTTTGGTTTTCGCTCGTGGCGAAAAAGCTCAAGAAGCTAAAGATGCCGGTGCTGACTATGTCGGTGACGAAGATTTAGTTGAAAAAATCAAAGGCGGCTGGTTTGAATTTGACGTAGTAATCGCTACGCCGGACATGATGGCAACTCTTGGTAAGATCGGTAGATTACTCGGACCTAAAGGTTTGATGCCAAACCCTAAAACTGGAACCGTAACTATGGATATAGCTAAGACTGTAGAAGATTCAAAAGGTGGTAAGATTACTTACCGTGTTGACAAATTTGGAAACATCCTGGTAATCTTCGGTAAGGTTTCTTTTGAAACACCTAAACTTGTGGATAACTATAACACAGTTTTGGAAGCAATCAGAAGAGCTAGACCTTCAACCGTCAAGGGTGTTTACATGAAGAACGTCAGCGTCTCATCAACAATGGGACCTGGTGTTAAAGTTGAAGTACAAAAAAAATAAATAACTTTATCAAAGACAGTAGGTGCTAATATTTAGCTTAATATCCTACCGAGACAAAGACATAATAAATAAAGATTATTTATTCCTCTTTTTCTCGATTTAGAAAAAGAGGTTTTCTATTAATAAGACATAAGGAGGTCTAAAATGGCAAATCAGAACATTATTAACTTCAAACAAGAAGAAGTTAAAAAGATCGCTGAAAAAATGTCTCGCGCAAAATCATTAGTCGTTGCGGAATACCAAGGCTTGACTGTTGAACAAACAGAAACATTACGTAATCAATTACGTGAAGCTGGCTGTGAAATCATTGTCATCAAAAACAATATTTCCAAAAGAGCAGCTCAAGAAGTGGGATACAATGACTTGACTCAAGATTTAAAAGGTCCAAACGGAGTTGTATTTGCGTACGAAGACTCAATTGCAGCTACAAAAGTATTATATGCTTTTGCAAAGAAGAACAAAGAAATCGTCATAAAAGCAGGTGTTGTCGATGGCGATTATTACAACCAGGATCAAATTAAGACTATTTCTCAATTACCTGGAAAAGAAACTTTACTTGCAATGTTGGCTACACAATTATTATCACCATTAAGAGAATTGGCAGTCGGATTAGACATGCTAACAAAACCAGAACAAACTGTAGAAAGTAATTAATTAGGAGGAAATAACAATGGCAAAATTAAACGCTAAAGATTTTATCGAATCATTGAAAGAAATGAATATTTTAGAAATTAAGGCTCTTATCGATGCAATGAAAGAAGAATTCGGTATCGATCCAACTGCAGTTGCAGCTGGCCCAGCTGTTGCAGCTGAAGCTGAAGTTGTAGATGAAGGTCCAAAAGAAGTTAACGTTATGTTAATCGATTCTGGCGCATCAAAAGTTGGAGTTATCAAAGTCATCAGAGAATTGACAGGCCTAGGCTTAATCGAAGCTAAGAAAATCGTTGACTCAGCTCCAGTAGCTATCAAAGAAAAAATCAAAGAAAACGAAGCTAAAGAAATCGCTGACAAGTTAATTGCAGCTGGCGCAAAAGTAGAAGTAAAATAATTATAGTTTCAAGGCTTTATAAACCTGAGTTTTTCTCAGGTTTTTAGTCTTTTTGAAGGAGCTAGAATGACACATTATTATTCCAAAGAAAATGATTCGTTGAAAACTAATGAAAAATTGATTTATGTGAATATAAAAGAACAGAAATATTCCTTTAAAACCGACCACGGTGTGTTTTCGAAAGCGGGTCTAGATTTCGGTTCCCGACTCTTGATTGAAAACGTGATACCAATCAATAGTGAGAGTTTTTTGGATTTGGGTTGTGGATACGGTCCTTTGGGGATAATCTACAAGACCAATAATCCAAAAACCAAAGTAATGATGACCGATGTCAATGATCGAGCTATCAAGTTGACACAAAAAAACGCTTCCCTGAACAAAGTTGAGGTTGAAGCGTTTTATAGTGATGGTTTTTCGGAAATAACGAATACTTTTGATTTGATTATTACGAATCCACCAATTCGTGCCGGTAAAGATGTGGTTTATCGCATTTTTACTGATGCAGCTAAATTTTTGCATGACAAGGGAAATTTCATTTTCGTAATCAACCAAAAACAGGGTGCACCTTCCGCAATCAAGAAATGCGAATCGATTTATCGCGAAGTTGAAGTAATTGCGAAGAAAAGTGGCTATTATATAATAAAGTGCATTAAATAATTGACTGGCTTGTTCAATTGTGATAAAATATTAAAATGCGATAGAATGCGCATTTTTGCATTTAATAGTGTTTTTGAATAAAAACCTATCCAAAATTAAGTTTATGAGGTGATTGTGTGAATTACAAAACCGTCAAATACGGGAAGACCAGAGAAAGAAGAAATTACTCCCGCGTCAAATCCAACGTCGAATTACCAAATTTAATTGAAGTCCAGACAGAATCATTTGAATGGTTCATGGAAACGGGGCTTAAAGAGCTGTTTCAGGACATTTCTCCGATTACCAACTTTAATGGTAATGTGGAATTATATTTCGGTGATTTTGAATTTGAACCGGCGAAGTACAGTGTCAACGAATGCAAAGAAAAGGATTTGAATTATTCAAGACCTTTGAAAGTTAGCGTTCGATTGAAAAACAAAGATTCAGTCGATCCTAAGACTGGTGAAGTTCTTAACGATGATAACATCGTTGAAAACAAGATCTTCATGGGTGATATCCCAATGATGACACCGGTTGGAACCTTTATCATCAATGGTTCGGAAAGAGTTATTGTTTCACAAATCGTCCGTTCAGCTGGCGTTTTCTTCTCGGAAGAAGTCGATAAGAAAACCTTGCAACATAAATATCTCGGTCAAGTCATTCCAACAAGGGGTGCTTGGTTGGAATATGAGATGGGTTCAAAAGATATTCTCTATGCAAAAATAGACAGGTCGAAAAAGATATTGTTGTCAACGATGATTAAGGCTTTAGGTTTCTCAACCAAGAAGCAAATTGTTGACATTTTTGGCGAACACGAATTCCTCGAAAATACTTTCGAAAAAGATATGACACAAAACGCTGAAGAAGCGATGAAAGAAGTATATGCGAAAATCAGACAAGGCGAACAAGCAACGACTGAAGGCGCCAGAGAGTTTTTCGTAACCAGACTTTTCGATGTCAAACGATATGATCTGGCTGATGTCGGACGTTTCAAAGTCAACCAGAAGCTAGACGTGGTAAATCGCGTAAAATCGCTGCTTGACAAAGATGTTAATGTCAAGTTGAGCAAGGATTTAATCAATCCTGAAACCGGAGAAGTAGTTATCTCCAAAAACACAAAACTAGACTATAGCAGTTTAGACTTAATCTCCAAAAACCGTACCGCTTTATTACAAAAAGTGGTTTTTGACAAAGAACTTGAAAAAGAATTAAAACAAATCATGGACCGTGAAAGCCGCAATGAATTGGCTCCTGAAGAATCTGACGAAGCTTTCGTGCAAAACGTTGTGAGAAATGTTTACATTGAAGTTTTAAGTGTTGATGTCAAAGATGATGCCGGTGAAACCAAGAGAATCAAATTGATTGGTAATAATTCCAAGGAAATAGCTTGGCATATTACAACTTCTGACATTTTGGCAAGTATCTCCTATTATTTGAATCTTTTCAATGGCGTAGGAAATCTTGATGACATCGATCATTTGGGAAACAGAAGATTGAGATTGATTGGCGAACTATTGAAGAACCAATTCCGTATCGGTTTGGCGAAGATGGAAAAGAATGTCAAAGACAGAATGTCAACTAAGGACCCTAAGACCATCACACCACAAAACTTAATCAACATTAGACCGCTCACTTCATCAATCAAGGAATTCTTCGGCAGTTCACAGTTGTCGCAATTCATGCAACAAACCAATCCTTTGGATGAATTGACTCACAAACGAAGAATTTCCGCTCTTGGGCCTGGTGGTTTGACCAGGGATAGAGCCGGATTTGAAGTTCGTGACGTTCATCAAAGCCATTATGGTAGAATTTGTCCGATTGAAACGCCAGAAGGTCAAAACATCGGTTTGATCAACTCTTTGGCATGTTATGTAAAAGTAAATAAATATGGTTTTATTGAAACACCATATTTAAGAATAGATAAGAAAACATCGCGAGTAACTGACGAATTACTTTATTTATCAGCCGATCAAGAACGTGATTATGTCATTGCTCAAGCAAACGTCAAATTAAACGATAATATGACAATAAAAGAAGACAGAGTTGTTGCCAGACTCAATGGTGAAACCAGAATCTTCGACAAACATCGCTGCGATTTTATGGACGTATCGCCAAAGCAAATCGTTTCCGTATCGACCGCATCGATTCCTTTCTTGGAACATGACGACGCCAACCGTGCCTTGATGGGTGCGAACATGCAACGTCAAGCAATTCCACTATTAAAGCCGGAAGCTCCACTGGTTGGAACCGGTATTGAATATAAAGTTGCTCATGACTCAGGTACCAGTGTCATCGCCAATAACGATGGTACTATCGAATATGTTGATGGTAGAGAAATAAGAATCAGAACTGCTTCAGGCGAACTGGAAAGACATGAATTGCTTAAATTTTTAAGATCGAACCAAGGCACTTGCGTCAACCAAACCCCAATTGTCAAAGTTGGTGAAAAGGTTAAAGTTGGTGACATCATTGCTGATGGTCCTTCGATGGATCAAGGTGAACTTGCTATCGGTAGAAATGTCGTTGTAGCCTTCATGACTTGGAACGGTTATAACTATGAAGATGCCGTTATCATGAATGAAAGATTGGTTCAAGATGACGTTTATACTTCCATTCATATCGAAAAATATGAGATTGAAGCCAGAGATACAAAATTAGGAAAAGAAGAAATTACCAGAGAAATTCCTAACGTTGGTGAAGACGGCAGACGATATTTGGACGCTGACGGCATCATCATTCCTGGTACTGAAGTTAAAGAAGGAGATATTTTGGTCGGTAAGGTTACTCCTAAAGGTCAAACTGATCCATCTCCTGAAGAAAAATTGCTTTTAGCTATTTTCGGTGAAAAATCACGCGAAGTTAGAGATACATCATTAAGAGTTCCTCATGGTGGTGGCGGTATCGTCAGATCCGTCCAAGTATTTACCAGGGGAAAAGACGAACTTAACCCAGGCGTAAATATGTCGGTCAGAGTTTATATCGTTCAGAAACGTAAAATTTCCGAAGGTGACAAGATGGCCGGTAGACATGGTAACAAAGGGGTTATTTCAAAGATATTGCCACAAGAAGATATGCCATACTTGGAAGACGGAACGCCAATCGACATCATGCTTAACCCACTGGGCGTACCTTCACGTATGAATATTGGTCAAGTCCTGGAAATACATTTGGGCATGGCTGCCAAACAACTGGGAATTCACGTCGCTACACCGGTATTTGACGGTGTTGAGCAACATGACCTTGATGAAATCATGGCTGAAGCCAAGATGTCCCCTGATGGTAAATATGTGCTTTATGACGGACGTACCGGCAGAAAGTTTGACAACAGAGTATCCGTAGGTGTTATGTATATGATTAAGCTTGATCATATGGTTGACGATAAATTGCACGCAAGAAGTGTTGGGCCATATACGCTTGTAACTCAACAACCTATGGGCGGTAAAGCACAAAACGGTGGTCAAAGATTTGGGGAAATGGAAGTTTGGGCTTTGGAAGCATATGGTGCAGCTTATACCTTGCAAGAAATGCTGACAGTTAAATCCGATGACATCATCGGCAGAAACAAAGTCTTCAAAGCCATTACTGATGGCAAGCCGATTCCAGCACCGTCATTACCTGAATCATTCAGAGTCTTGACAAGAGAATTAAGATCATTGGGAATCTATGTAGAACTTATTAATAAGGATACAGGAGCCAATGAAGTTGACAAGAGTTTGGTTGACAACGATCAAGAGGATTACATCACTAAATATGGTTTTCAATCGTAAGGAGGAAAGATTATGAGTCAAAAGTTTTCACATTTGAAGATTAGATTAGCTTCACCTGAAGAAATCAGAAGCTGGTCATTCGGAGAAGTTACTAAGCACGAAACAATCAACTACCGTACATTGAAACCGGAAAAGGATGGATTATTCTGCGAAAGGATATTTGGACCAACCAAAGATTATCAATGTGCTTGTTCCACAAAATCAAAGAAAAGTTCTCACCCAGGAAAGATTTGTCCAAACTGTGGTGTGGAAATTACAGAAGCAAAAGTCAGACGCGAAAGAATGGGTCATATTGAACTGAAAGCCCCAGTCGTTCATGCCTGGTATTTAAGAAACTCTCCTTCGAGACTGGCAATCTTGCTTGACATCAAGGCCAAAGACTTGGAAGAAGTGGTTTATCTAGCTTCATATATCGTAGTTGAACCCGGTCAAACCGATTTGCAATTCAAGCAAATCTTGTCGGAAAGAGAATACACAGACAAATATTTCGAATTTGGTTCCCGTTTCAAAGCATTGACTGGAGCCGAAGCCGTTAAATATTTATTGCAAAAATTAGATTTGAAAGAAGAAACGCTGAGACTGAGAGTTGAACTTAAAACCGCTTCAAAACAACGACGCGAAAAAATCGTTAAAAGATTGAACGTTGTCGAAGCCTTCAGCAATTCTGACAATAAACCGGAATGGATGGTTTTAGAAGTATTGCCGGTCATTCCACCGGATTTGCGTCCGATGGTACAACTGGACGGCGGCAGATTCGCAACCACTGACTTGAATGACTTATATAGAAGAATCTTAAACCGTAACAAACGTCTAGAACGTCAATTCCAACAAAATGCACCACATTTGATTACCAAGAATGAAAAGCGTATGCTTCAAGAAGCAGTTGACGCTTTGATTGACAATTCCAAACGTGGTCGCAAGATGGTCGTGGAAAGAAATCGTGCCTTGAAGTCACTCTCGGATATGCTGAGAGGTAAACAAGGTAGATTCCGCCAAAACTTACTCGGTAAACGTGTGGATTATTCTGGCCGTAGCGTTATCGTTGTTGGTCCAGATTTGGAAATGTACCAATGCGGTTTACCAAAAGAAATGGCTGTAACCTTGTTTAAGCCTTTCGTCATCAAAGAAATGATTGAAAGAGGCATCAGCTCCAACTTAAAAAATGCCAAAACTTTAATCGAAAAACTTGATAAAAGAGTTTGGGCAGTATTGGAAGACGTCATCAGAGAACATCCGGTTCTGCTGAACCGTGCTCCGACATTGCATAGACTTGGTATTCAAGCCTTTGAACCAAAGCTTGTTGAAGGTAAGGCAATTCGTTTGCATCCGCTGGTTACGACGGCTTTCAATGCCGACTTTGACGGCGACCAAATGGCTGTACACGTACCGCTTTCAGAAGAAGCTCAAGCTGAAGCACGCGTTTTGATGCTGGCATCCAATAACATCTTGGCTCCAAAAGATGGTAAACCAATCGTTACGCCGTCTCAGGACATGGTTTTAGGTAACTATTACCTGACATTGGAAAAAGCCGGAGAGAAAGGCGAAGGTTCATATTTCTCTAACTTCGATGAAGTTATGCTGGCTTACGAAAATGATTATTTAACTTTACATTCACGTATTGCGCTTAAATTGGATTCTCATATCATGCCTTCAGTTGATTTTATTGAACAAGCCATCGACACTGATGACATCAGCTTCATGCAGTCCAATAATATCCTGTCATTCATAAAACGCGTTCCAAAGGACTTTACTTCATATTATTTAATAACTACTCCAGGTAAATTGATTTTCAACAAAATTATGCCTGACAGTTTCCCTTATCTGAATGAACCGACCGAAACCAACTTGAATGTGGAAACCCCAGCTAAATATTTCATCAAGCCGGGCGAAGACATCCATGAGACCATTGTCAAAATGGAATTGGTATCGCCGTTCAAAAAGAAATTCTTATCTTCAATTATTGCGAAGATCTTTGAAAAATATAAAATCAATGAAACTTCAAAAATGTTGGACAAGATGAAAAACATCGGTTTCAAATATTCAACGTTAGCCGGCATCACAGTAGCGGCTTCAGACGTTCAGGTATATTCCAAAAAAGCTGATATATTATCCCAACATGATGGAAAAGTTGATGAAATCTATAACTTGTACCAAATGGGTATGCTGACAGATGACGAAAGAAAGAAATTGGTCATCGACGAATGGAAAAAAGCCAAGGATGAAATCCAGGACGGTCTGATCAATGAACTCAAGAACGACAACCACATCTTCATGATGAGCGACTCGGGAGCGAGAGGTAATGCCTCTAACTTCACTCAGTTAGCCGGTATGCGTGGTTTGATGGGTAACCCGTCCGGGGAAACCATTGAACTTCCAATCAAGGCATCATTCCGTGAAGGTTTGACCATGTCGGAATTCTTTATCTCGACCCATGGGGCGAGAAAAGGTTCTACCGATACCGCCTTGAAAACAGCTGAATCAGGTTACTTGACCAGAAGACTTGTTGACGTCAGTCAAGATGTCGTCATCTCAGTTGAAGACTGCGGTACTGATAATGGCATTTGGGTTGAAGAAATTCACAATCGTGACGGTAAAGTAATCGAGACATTTGAAGAGAGAATAACAGGACGTTATGCTTCTCAAGATATTATCCATCCTGAAACCGGCGAAGTATTGGTGAAAAGAAATGATTATATCGACAATTTCAAAGCCAAGAAAATAGCTGAAGCCAAAATTAAGACAGCCGCCATCAGAACAGGACTTACCTGTACTGCAGAAGTCGGTATTTGCCGTAAATGTTATGGCCAAAACTTGGCTACTGGCGAAAAAGCTGAAGTCGGTGAATCAGTCGGAATCATCGCCGCTCAATCAATCGGTGAACCTGGTACTCAGTTGACAATGAGAACCTTCCATACCGGTGGGGTTGCTGGAGATGACATCACTCAAGGTTTGCCTCGTGTTCAAGAACTTTTTGAAGCGAGAAAATCTAAGTTAAAATCAATAATCTCAGAAATCAGCGGAACAGTTTCAAGAATTGAACCGGTTGAAGAAAGATTTATTATCCATATCAAAAACGAAATCGAAGAAAAACATTATGAAACCAACTCCAACGTTCAACCGAAAGTTCAAGAAGGTCAGTTCGTGAATTCCGGTACGCAACTTACCGATGGCACAATCAATCCTAAAGAACTTTTGCGAGTTACCAATATGGAGACGGTTCAAAAGTATATCCTTTCAGAAATCCAAAGAGTATATCGTTCCCAAGGTGTTGATATATCTGACAAACATATTGAAATTATCGTCAGACAAATGTCAAAACGCTTAATCGTCATTTTGGAAGGCGACACAGAATTATTGCCGGGAAGTCAAGTTTCCGTCAATCAATTCATTGAAGCCAACAAGAAGGCGTTCATGTCAGGACTTAAGCCGGCTGTGGCAAGACCGATACTGCTCGGTATCACCAAGGCCAGCTTGAAGAGCGATTCCTTCCTCTCAGCTGCATCCTTCCAGGAAACTACAAGAGTACTTACTGACGCAGCCATCAGAGGCAAGAAAGACCCATTATTGGGACTGAAAGAAAATGTCATTATCGGCGGATTGATACCTGCTGGTACCGGAATATTAAGAGATACAGAATTTACTTACGAAAAGCCGGAAGCAGAACAGGATCCATACGATAATTTCGAAGAGTAAAAAGATAAGTAGCCGTAATTGCCTTAGTCTTTTACGGCTACTTTTTTCTTTAAAAAAAATTAAAAAAAATTATTTAAAAAATGGCCAATATTGGGAAAAAACAAGACTTAAAGACCCACTTTTCGATGATTTTTAAAAAGATGCAAAAAAAGTGAAAAATCTGAGAATAAAATAGTTGACATGTATTGGTGGGTATGATAGAATAATTAAGCGTGCGAAAAAGCACGGCTTATCCCAAGGTTAAAAGCCACAAGGGAACTGATCTTTGAAAACTAAACATATGAAAGAATCGAACAATAACAACGAACCAAGCAAAAAGAGTAACAAATATGAGCTAAAAAGAATAATTCATATAAA
>JAVEWC010000148.1:0-2764 GCA_034004745.1 Candidatus Izemoplasmatales bacterium
AGTGCATAGCCATAAGGTCGATATATGATAAATCCTTTAGCATCGGAATAGTCCATCAATTCAGCTTTAATGCAAACGTCTGTGTACCATCTAGCGAAATCTTCATCTCTTGAAGTAATCGCTTCGACAAATTTTTTCTTTTCCAAATTACATCACCTCGATAATTCTTATAAATTATATCACATGGTTATAAATTAATAAATTGCTTTATTTACAAAATTGATAAAGTCTTGATTAGAGCCGTATTTAAAGACATTGCAGTCTTCTAAAACTCCCTCGAAAATTCTACCGACCTCATTTTTAAGGAATGAATCCAAATCATCAATTTCTAAATCCTTAATTGAATCAATCCACTCTTGATGTTTTTTAAGTTCCGGGAAATCATTTATGGAAAGTTTATCTTGAATAACTTGTTTAATCATATCCAATTCCGTCAATAATCTTCCTGGTAGAATTGCCATCCCCATGGCTTCTATCAGACCGATATTTTCTTTTTTGATGTGAAAACGGCTTGGATTTGGATGATACATTCCGTATGGGAATTCATCATTCGTATAGTTATTTCTAAAAATCATATAGAAATTATAATCAGCACCATCCAATTTGACAATCGGGGTTACTGTATTGTGATCTTCTTTGGTATGAGCGAATATATTGATGGCTTCATTGCTGTATTTTTGCCAATCGGTAAAGATTTGACTGGCCATGTCCAAAATTTTGTTTTCATTGTTTCCAATAATTTTTATGGCAGCCATAGGCCAGTTCAAGACTTCTATTTTCAAGCCTTTACGTTTAAACATAGCTAAAACTTGAGCTTGTTCAATCGGAAAATCATATTTTCCGCCTTGAAAATGATGATGGTTAAGTATTGATCCACCCACAATTGGCAGCCCGGCATTGGAACCAATGAGATAGTGCGGAAATTTATTGATGAAATCAATTAATTCAGCGAACGTCTTGGGGTTAACATACATTGGCGAGTGTTCTTTTCTAAGGACAATCAAGTGTTCATCAAAATATGCATAAGGGGAGTACTGCATTCCCCATTGGTCTTTTTCATGGTTTATGGTCAGACTTATCACTCGATGATTAGATCTTGGCGCTAGGCTTTCGGTCTGGTATAGACCAACATTTTCCATACATAAAGCACAGGCAGGATATTGATCGTTTTCATCGCGTTTTAATATGATGTCCATCGGATCTTTTTCCGGTTTGGACAGATTGATTGTAATATCCAGTGGAGCGTATTTACCTTGATATTTATAGCGTACATTAAGTTTGTTGCGATCTGTTTTTATATAGTTTGTCGCAACTGATAGATTATGGAAAAAAGTGGTTGCGGTTTTTGGACCGGTTTTGTAATGAGTATAGAAAATCCGCGAAAGCTCACTTGGTCTTGGTAAAAGGCAATCAACAATCTGCGCTTCAAAAGCATCTTTGGCACTTATAGTTTTTGATGTGAGAACTCCGGTTTCATTAGCATAATCAATGAAGTCATCGATCAAGTTTGAAAAAGCGATTTCAGGCAAATTATCCAATCTCTTGAAGGTTGTCAGATTAAAAAGCTTCAATATCCGATTTTGGGCATAAAAAACATCATCCTGCAGGAGCAAGTTGTTTTTTAAACCATAATCAAGCAATTGATTGATTCTTTCGTTAATCATTTCCGTCCTCCCCATAACCATTTGGGTGTTTTTGATGAAATTGCCAGGCATTGGTAATAATTTGATTGATATCTCTCTTGACTTCCCAATGCAAAAACTCCTTGGCTTTTTGATTACTGGCAATGAGCATGTCGGGATCACCTGGTCTTCTATCTCCGATAACCACCGGTATTGGTTTTTCAGTCACTTTTTCGGCAGTATTCAAGATTTCCAAATTCGAATAACCGGTTTGACTGCCTAAATTGAAAATATTAGAATCGTTGCCTTTAGATAAGTAATCCAAAGCCAAGAGATGAGCTTCAGCCAAATCTTCAACATGAATGTAATCACGGATGCAAGTACCGTCTTTTGTCTTGTAATCATCGCCAAAAATGGTCAATTTATCCCTCTTATTCAGAGGGACTTCCAAAACGATTGGGATGAGGTGAGTTTCCGGATTGTGAACTTCACCGATAGTACCGTCAGAGGCCGCACCGGCAACATTAAAATACCGGAGACTGACATATTTAATACCATATGCCAAATCGGACCATTTAAATATTTTTTCCATGAAGAGTTTACTTTCGCCATAAGGATTGCTTGGTTCAGTCGAAAAACCCTCGGTAATTGGCATTTTTTCATGAGAACCATAGACTGCCGCTGTTGATGAGAAGACAATTTTCTTGATATCGTGTTTCACCATGGCTTCAACCAATCTAATAGCGCCAATGACATTATTATCAAAGTACTTTAACGGATTCTTCATCGATTCTCCAACTAAACTGAAAGCGCAAAAATGGACGCAAGCGTCAATTTTTTCTTTCATGAAAACATTATCCATAAAGTTTTCATCGCGAACATCGCCCTGATAGAATTTAATGTTTTGTGGCAGTGATTTTTTATGCCCTGTAGATAAATTATCAATGACAATAATTTGATTATTGGCTTCCAAAGCTTTTTTCACAAAGTGACTGCCTATATATCCGGCTCCACCTAAAACTAAGATATTCATACTTTCACCTCAAAATTATTGATGGTATCTTTAAAGAGAGAAAAAGGATTTTTATTCGGGTATAGTGTAAAGGTCAGTTTTTCTTTTGAAACTGGGTGATTAAATCCTA
>JAVEWC010000022.1:0-2863 GCA_034004745.1 Candidatus Izemoplasmatales bacterium
AGAAAGCACCTTGATTCATGATATCAAATATCATCGCTCCCCAGTTGGAAGGTTCAAGTGCCGCTACTCCACGCATCATGATACCAACGCTGCCGAAAATCGCTCCCCGCATGATCATGATGAAGTTAATTAAAATGTAAGCGGCGATATTTGGCAACAATTCTTTGAATATGATATGAGCTTTTGACATATTCATGACTTGACAAATTTGTATAAAATCACTTTCCTTTATCGACAATACTTGCGCTCTTACTGCTCTTGATAATGAAGGCCAGCTCCATATACTCAAAACAATGGAGAAAGTCAGAGGGTCTTTTATTGTAATAATTGTCGCAAGAATCATCAAAATCGGAAAACTTGGAACTGTCAATAAAAGATTGGTTATCAACTGGATGAATTTATCATAAACTCCACCAATCAAAGCTGAACTAATGCCAATCACTACCCCGATGGCAACTGTAAATAATCCCGTGAAAAAAGCAATCAGAAGAATTCCTTGTGCCCCATCAATCAACATCTGTAAAACATCTCTGCCTAAATAATCGGTTCCCAGGAGGTGACTTGAATTTGGCGCTAAAAACCTTAACTCTCCCGAAGTCAAACCATCATAGCTAAAAAGCAACGGCCCTATAACTGCGGCGAAAACAAAAAACAACACGACAGAGAAGCCTATTGCACTCTTTTTGTTCTTATACATTAACTTGAAAAATGCTTTTAAACCGTTATAAAGATAAATAATTATTTTCAAAAAACCATTTTTTATCATAATCAGTGATTTCATCCTTGATTCCTCCTAATTCTTGGATCAATCAAAGAGTAAATCGAATCCGCAATTAAATTGACAAAGATGATTATAGCACTGGTAAAGAACAATACGCCGATAATCATGAAATATTCTTTTTGGACGATAAAGATGGAAAACTGTTGGCCTATTCCCGGATAATTAAACACGCTTTCCATCAGCGGTGAACCGCCAAAAAGCGCTGCGAAAGAAATTGCCAATGATGTAATCAAAGGTAAAATTGCATTTCTCCTCAAGTATTTCTTGAGGATTATTTTTTCAGGTATACCTCTAGCATTGGCCGCCATGATATAATCAGACCCCAAGACGCTGATACTGCTCCCCTTCATCATCAAAGTCCAATTGGCAGTCTGGATAAACATATATGCCAAAACTGGTAAAGTTGCGTGATAAAGGATATCCAAAAGAAATTTTATATTGAATCCAGGAGTTGAGAATGACGAATCATAAGCTCCTTGTCCAGGAAATATTTTCAACTTAAAAGAAAAAATAAATAAAAACAACAAACCTAAAATAAAATCGGGAATGGAACTGCCGACAATGGTATAACCATCAATAGCTTTCTTGCGAAAGCCTTTTTTCACCCAGGCAGTAAATGAGCCCATTCTCGTGCCAATTAGATAACTCAAAGATAAAGCCAATGTTGAAACAAACAAAGTCCAAGGAAGATTCTTCCTGATAACATCATTAACGCTTAATAGCGGATTGGCCATTGATTGACCTAGATTACCTTTCATCAATGACTGCAAATAAGAGAAAAATTGAGTAAATGGACTGGCATCAGGATCATACCCTAAAATTTGAACAGCCAATATTCTCGCTTCTTCATAAGTTATTCTTCTTTGCTCCACCAATTTAATCGCAAAATCATCCACGACATTTCCTGGAACCAATCTAATCAAGATAAATATTAAAAATGTAGATAGGAATAGCGTGAAAATCGCTATTCCTATTCTACGCCACAAATAGCGATATTTGTACAATATCGCTATTATGAATTTCCAAATAGATAATAAAAGTTTTTTTGCCGATTGAATCATGTTTTTCATTATTTCTTTCCTTTATTTATGTTCTTGGATATATTTCCCCTCTGACGTATGGTCCAGCTTGGGTGAAGTGAATATTGGTTTTTGCCAAACTGACAAATGCATCGTCCAACGGATCCGGTATATAAGTAATGTTACGATTGACACTGAATCTTTCCTGTAAAGGTAATCCTCCAACTCTGCTAAGGTCAAAAAGTGAGCCTGCGATGTTTTCATAAAACTGAACACCATAGTTGTATTCAGAAAAACCAACTACTATTGCTGCTGTATACTTGGCCAAGTCGACTTCATTGTATGTATAAATATTACGATACAAATCAGCGATTCTCACTCTACCAGTACCATCCAACAAATCGACCTCGATACTATATTCATCGTCATTTGTACCTGGAGTGCCATTATCATCTATATCCAGATGCAAGATATGAGCTTGCAATGTATCGAAGAAATGTTTCATCGATCCCCCTGGATGAGTTCCATAAGTGTTGAGTTCAGTGAAAGCCACGACACAATCATATGGACTATTTTCTAATTTGGCATTGCCGAACCAAGTCGTCCAGTCACCACCATTTTTCAATGAAACTGTAATTCCGAATTGCTCCAACTGTGACTTTACCGCTTGTGCCGGTTTGGTGAATATATCTTGAAAACCGATATTCAGTTCAACCGAATCACCATCTTCATTATACCATTTTCCGTCTCTCTTTTCCCAGCCCGCTTCAATTAATAATTCTTGAGCTTTCGTTTGATTGTAGGAATAATTGCTGATTCTATTGTAATCAGTAACGGATAGATATTGTCTGGCTTCAACGTTTGACATCACCATCATTGGTTTGAAAGACGTAATCGCATATGGATTTCCCGCCTGTGTAATCTCGCTACGGTCAAAGATATACTGAAAAGCTTCCCTTACTAAATCGTTATCCCAAATTGTTTTTTCCAAATTGAAATACATTCCCACTGTGCCTTGATCATAATATTTGTAACTGACCAAATTAGGATTGCTGGCAAAAAT
>JAVEWC010000022.1:2963-12614 GCA_034004745.1 Candidatus Izemoplasmatales bacterium
GCCAAACTCATTATAGTCATCGAGATAACCAATGTTTACTTGCGATTGGCATCCAATCATAACCACGGAAATCACCGCTAATAAAAGGATAGTAATTATTTTTTTCCACATATTTTAGACACCTCTTCTTTAATAGTATAAACACTTAAGCTGACTAATACAAACCATAATTAAATGATTTGCATTAGTCAACTTGAGGATTTCTCCTCAAGTCAATAATACTTATTATAATGCCTCAATAATTCTAACAGCTAATATTAAAACTCTATCTGCTAAATTTTCGCCTGATGAACCAGTTGTATCCATTCTGTCATTGGCTTCAATTACGAATATGGCGTCAGTTATGCCATTTAAAGCAGCTAAATCAAAGGTAAAAAGATCATCAACATCAATAGTTGGAGGAGTATCAAAAGTGACATATCCATTTGCGTCTTGGGTTATCCCCGCAGCTACTTGAGAAGCAGTTAATTCAACATCAAGGTAAGATGAAACATAGACATCACCATCTTTATAAAATACTCTAACTCTAAATTGTCCTTGTCCTGATAATGTGTCAGCTACTTGTTGACCTCTAGCGACAACTACCAATTTATCTGCTAAAGCCGAAATGTCAGTCTTGTTGTACATGCCTAAAGCCGCATCAGCATTGTCTTCAGCTTCAAAAGCGTTCAAAATGGCACCATAGCCAGCATCAGCGACAACACTTGTTTCGTTAAAAGCAGTTGTTCTCCAAATCAAGTCTGTTGGTACAGCGGTTCCGCCAAAGTCAATCAAAGTTGTTGTTGCACCTTGACCACCCCAAGCAAAATCCCATCTAGCTAAATTCGTTTCTTTTGCCAATGCGTCTAAATCACTTGCCAACAAGCTGTCATATACATAATCTGGAGCCAGATTAATTCTAACAGCAAGTATTAAAACTCTATCTGCCAAGTTTTCTTCTGTTGAACTGGTTGTATCCAATCTATCATTAGCTTCAATAACGAATAGTGCGTTTTCTTTCCCCGCAACTCCGGTTAGATCAAAGGTAAAAGCATCGTCAACGTCAACTGCTGGTGGTAAATCAAAGGTTACATAACCATTAGCATCTTGAGTCATTCCTGCAGCTACCTGTGAAGCAGTCAATTCGACAGTTAATACTGTTTCAATATATTCACTACCATCAAAATGATAAACCAAAACTCTGAATTGTCCTTGACCTGATAATGTGTCAGCTACTTGTTGACCTCTAGCTACAACTACCAATTTTTCTGCATTAGCAGGAATATTGGTCTTGTTGTACATAGCAACTGCAGCGTCCGTATCATCAGCTGTTTCGAAAGCATTCAAGACAGCACCGTATCCCGCATCAACAATTACGCTAGATTCAATAAAAGATAATGTTCTCCATATTGTATCTGTCGGTAATGCTGTTCCTGCATAATCGATTAAACTAGCACTTGCGCCTTGTCCGCCCCAAGCAAAATCCCATCTTGCCAAATTTGTTTCATTGGCAATCGCTTCGAATTCTTCAACAGTTAAAGTTGGATAGACATATTCAGGAGTAATGATTCTTACTGCTAAAATAATAACTCGGTCAGCTAAATTAGTATCATCTGGACCAACGATATCCAATCTGTCATTTCCTTCGATAACAACAATCACATTTTCAATTCCTGCAAACTCAGTAATATCAAACAAGAATGCATCTTTTTGATCTACTACTGGCGGTTCTTCAAATGTAATCCAACCAAAACCATCTTGAGGATAATTTTCAGTTGTCTGGGTTAGAACATTCAATTCATATCCGTTTTCTCCAGGTACTAATAGAGAAACTCTGAACATTCCTCTTCCCGATAGATTAGGGTCACCGCCATTAGCTCCGTTAGGTGTTCCTCTTGCAATAACTTGCAAAGATTCAGCGCCTTCAGGCAAACTGACTTTGTTGTAAATTGCTAAGCCAGCTGTGTCGTCATCTTCTGTTTCCAAAACATTCAGTATCGCTCCATATCCAGCATCAGCCAAGATACTTCCTGAAGATTTTGGATTGACTTGACGCCAAATTACGTCAGTCAATTCTGCGGTATTTGTCAAATCGAATAAATCACCTACGAATTCTCCAGGGTGATCTCCCCAAGCAACGTCCCAACGAGAAAGATTGGTTTCGGCAGGAATCTGATTTAACATATCTGTTGTAATGCCATAAAGCACGTCATCAGCAACAACAATTTCAATCTCTGCTTTTATTGTTGGATTGCTGTTGGCAGCCACTGTGATTGTAGTTGTTCCAACGCCAACACAAACAACTAAACCTGTTTGGTCAACTGTTGCAACTGTCTCATCACTGGAACTCCAAGTCACGCTCTTATTGGTCGCATTCACTGGTGTAAACATTACACCCAATTGAATTTCATCATCGATGAAGTAATAATCTTCAACATTACCGATAATTTGCAAAGCTGTCAATGCTACCGGTTCAGTTGTCGGTACTTCAGTTGTTGGCGCTACTGTAGTTGGTGCTACGGTAGTTGGCGCTAGAGTTGTTACATCTGTTGTGGGTTCAGTAGTTGTGCCATTACAAGCAGCAAATACTAAAACAGCCACTGTGATTAATAAAAAACTCAAAATCCTTTTCATAATTCTCTCCTATGAATATTTATTTTTGCGATTTTATCGCTAATTCACAATTATAGTTCTAATCTTCTTCGCTGGTATCGACTTGCAACCAAGCTCCCAACCAAGCGATTCTATCACATAGAACTGAATCCATTTCCCCAGGTTCTAAACCATCATCATGCATATCATCTACTTCAAACACGATAATTACATCTTGTCCGATGTAAGAACTTACATCAAAATAGAAATAATCATTTCCCGCTTCATAATCAGCCACTGTTGAATTGCTGATAACAAGCCATGAGTCGCTTCCCTCAGTAGCCACTCCTTGTAATAAATCCAAGTAAACCGGTGAATTATAATTACCTAAGGTATCAGTCGTTATAACACCGACTCTAAACTTACCTCTTTCTGAAGTTGTTTGAGTAATATGTGAACGTACTCTCATCTTCAAGACATTCATATCTGTACCGATAGAGATTTTGTTGAACATGTATTGATTTGCAACTTCATCATCGTTATATGGATGATCCCAACTGTCGAATATCACACCCCAAACACCGTCCCAAGGCGCAACTCCACCATAGGTATAGATGGTCTTACCACCACGCCATAATGCTTGAGTAGTCGGTTTGTTTCCGGCTGTATCATAATAATCATCACTTATATCCGCCGTGATACCATCCGTACCATATTGTTCAATATCCCATTCAGCACGATAGTCTACCGCTAGATTGTCAAAATATTCAGCACTGAATAATTGATAGACATAACTTACTGATTCAGAAATTTCTACATATACAGTATAAGAAACGTTGCCACTGCCAGTTACAGTTATTTCAACCTCATCACCTACAGTTGCGGATGAAGAAACGCTATATACCCCGTACTCATTGATTGTCATAACTGATGTATCTGAACTTGTGTAAGTCACATCAATCTGTGTTGTGTTTGACGGTGTATATATAGGAACAAACGCCAATACATCAGAAATCAAATTGATCGGAACCAATAATCGGTTAGATTCTGATGTATTGATCGCTACTGCCTCATTATTCTTTTTCAAACTTAATGCCGTTAATTGAATTTCGTTGACTGTAATTGTACATTGTGCATAAATTGATGTATCTGTTACTACCATTGCTGTAACGAGATACTGTGAATCCGGAACAGCGTTTGACTTCACTGTCACAAGCCCAGTAGCTGAAACGCTTACCAAACTTGAATCTGCATCACCGATCGGAGCTATCGAATAGAAGAGTGAAATATTCGTAGCATTGCTAGGATTATAAATCACATTCAGCTGCTTCTGATTTCCGATATTGACACTAACTGCTTCACTGTCGAAAGCGATCGAAGTCAAAGTAACTTCACCGACGACTATAATAGTCAGCGTCTCGGAAATCTCCCCGTTCGTAGCTTCAACTGTGACATTACCTTCTTTCAAGGCATTTAAAACACCAGTTGCGCTTACGCTAACAACTTCGCTATCAGCGGATGACCATTCAATAGATTTGTTGGTCGCATCGCTTGGGCTGACTGTTGCATTCAAGGCAATTTCATCACCAATAACCATTGTCAAAGTTTTATTGATAATACCAACGCCAGATATAGTAATCTTTGTCGCTGGAACTGTCGCTTCTGTAGAAACTGTAGTGGTCTGGTTTGAACACGCTACAAAAACAAAACCGGATAATAAAATTAAAAATAATAGTGTTAGTTTACTAAGTTTCATCATATAACCTCCTTATTTCAGTTGATAGATATCGAAGTTGGAAAATTTGCCTTCGCTATCTTCAACATAAAAACCATATTTGTCATTATTGAATTTTTCTGTCAATCTCAAGCCAGATATGTAAATATCATTTAAATATACTTCAACGAAATATTTTCTCGAAATCAGTTTGATATCAAACTCATTATTCACAAGTACTTTATTTGACTTAGTCATGATTTCTTCAAGCACAAGATTGCTGCAGAAGCCATTCACCACTTTACAGAAATCCAAAGATTGATCTCTTATATTGAGGAAAATGCAAACTTGTTGTTTAGATTCAGTTTCCAAAACTATACCCGCACCCAAGCCATTATCAATCTTGATGTGTCCCTCAATAAAGACTCCATCTCCCAGGCCTTCTGCATTATTAACGATACCTAGGTAATCACTTATCAACATGCCACTGGAGCCTAAATTCTTGAATTCAACTGCATTTTCTTTAACCTTCCAGTCAACCGGTAGTAACTTTCCAATTTGCTTAGTAGGCTTAAACTCAATTTGATTCATCGATTTAGTTGCATTCAAATTCTTTAATCGGTCGTTTCTATTAAAGTAATATAATTGCAATTCGCCTTTACTAACTTCCCTTAATTCTTTAACAAGTCCAACCCAACCATCGGCGATAGGATCCCCCCAAATATGATAGAATAACACTTTTCCTTCTTCATAAATAACTCTGCCTACACTACCCATTGTGACATTGTCGACATCACGACTTCCAACGAGCATTGGATCGTGTTCGGTAAAATCATATGGTCCAGCTAAATTCTCAGAGAAAACATAATAAGTTCCACCAGATACATATTTAGCTCTTTTATCAAAACGATATCCTAGTTTTGATGAGGTACAGAAAATAACATAATGGTTACCATCAAATTCTATATGTTCTGGAACTTCAAACGCAGGGACAATATCTTTTTTTATGGTCGCCGGCGGCAAGTGTTTCCAGTTTATTCCATCATTACTTTCACAAAACCCTAATGCTCCGCGTTTTCCTGAATACTCAAATTCGGCCGAGTCAGAGGTAAAAAAAGCATAATAAGGCTTGGAACGATTTGGATTTAATGGATTAACTATCCCCAATGAATCCCATCTTGGATATGAGTCAGAGATTTTGTCATTACTTTTCAGATATATTATGTCGTCTGGTTCAAAAACGACATTTTCTATTTTTTTCCAACTGATTAAATCAAGGCTTTCCGCAAAGAATACTTTTTGTTCACCAGCTGGTTTTTCCTGAGAATAGTTCATGACATAACGATCATGAAACTTCATAACCATACCAGTTCCTAACCAAATAGCATCATCATCCTTTTTTAAAACTGTGCCATGTTCATGCCAATGAATTAAGTCATCGGAAATTGCCAAGCTGATACCGTCCCATCTTGTTCCATTTTCGCTGACCCTAATATAAAACAAGTAATACCTGTTATTATCATTAACAATCCAAGTATCCCACAATCTTTCTTTTGCTGGTTTATATAACATCTCTGTCCTCCTTGGCTTTCCCTGCACTACCCAAAATTACCATATAATTGCTGACAATATTCTTGGTGTAATTTATCAGCTCTTTGGAAAATTCCGGATAATCAATGAAATTTTTGCTATTAACAGTTTTTATATAATTATAATGAATTTCACTAGCAAGATTCACTTTATTAATACCTTCAGTAACGCAATGTTTCAAATCCAAGGGATCTGTACCAGATCCTCCATGTAATACTAAAGGTACATTACTAACACTTTTGATATTTTTCAACAACTCAAATTGCAAATTAGGGCGACTTGTATATAGTCCGTGTGAATTACCAATAGCGATTGCCAAAGCGTCACAGTTTGTGTTACTAACAAAACTGACTACATCCTCAGGTTGTGTTAGTCGATAATTACCACCAATTTGGTTAAAATACTCGCCTTCACCACCGACGTAGCCTAATTCAGCTTCGACTGTGACTCCATATTTGTGAGCATAATCCGTGATTTTTTTCGTAATCATCATGTTATCCTCAATACTTAATGAAGAACCATCAAACATAACCGAGGTAAAGCCTAAGTCAATCGCTTGATAAATATCCTCTAGATTATAGCCATGATCCAAATGGACGGCTATTGGAACTTTGGCATTCTTTGCTGCTTGAACCATTAAAGGTCCAAAGATTAATAAAGGTGATGTTTCAAATTGAACAGGTGCTAATTGCAAAATAAGCGGAGAATTCATTTCCTCTGCTGCGGCAACTCCACCCAAAATCATTTCAAGGCTCAGCATATTGGTCGCTAATACGGCATATTTTCGCTCTCTAGCCTTATCTAAAATAGATTTCATAGAGACAAGTGGCATTTTATATTTCCTTTCTTATTACATCTTGCATTTTCATTATATAATATTAGCAAAATATTAGCAACATTCTTTTTAAAAAATCTGAAAATGCTTACATTTGCAGCTTAAAATAATGATATAAAATAATAAACACGGACTTAATTTGTCCGTGTGTAATTAATCATCTTATAATCTTTGGATCCATGAAAATATCAAGCTCATCGGTTGATGTTGTTGAAAACTCTGAAACTATCGCACCTTCAAGACCAGCCTTAAACCAGTGATTCGTATCTGGCGATATGGTATATTGCTCTCCTTCATTGAGCACTACTCTCTTATATATTGAATAAGAATTATTCGTTTCATAATTATTGTCTTTTGTTTCATCACTATTTGGATTATTACAAATGTATAAACTCACTTGCCCTTTTCTACAACGAAAAGTTTCTTCCTTCCCTAATTCTTGACCTCTATTTGGGTGTCTATGTTCTGGGCAAATTTGGTTTGGTAACATAATCAATTCTTTCGCACAAACCCTACTTGTATTTACATAGGTTAAAATTGCTAATCCCACTTCTTCAAATTTGTTTAGACCAAAATCTGCTATTTCTATGCTTTCTTTTTCCGATTCCGTTATTACTATCGATGCTTCAGCCAATGCTTTTGCTGCTTTATCTTGCCAATTTCTCATTTCATTTTTTTTCATTATAATACCTCTCTTGAATTTCAATTATTTCTTCTAAGGATTTGATACCATTTGAAGCTCCATATTCTTGGACACAGAGCGACCCCACAGTATTGGCAAACTGCACCATCCTTTCAATACTCCAATCATGATACAACCCTGTCAATAAGCCAGCAACAAACGAATCTCCAGCACCAGTGGTATCTTTTACAACTTTAGCCTTGACTGGAGAAACCATATTGACTACGTTATCAATAAAGTATGCTGCACCTTTGTCTCCCAGTTTAATAATAACTTTATTAACGCCTTTTTCCAAAAAAAACTTATTAACCTCAAGTAAATCTCTTTTACCAGAAAGCATTATAGCCTCATCAATGCTTGGGACAAATATGTCAACATAAGGAAGTACTTCTTCTAAAGTATCCAACCATCTATTACTTGGATCCCAGCCAACATCTAGAACTGTTAAGATTCCTTTATTTTTTGCGTGTGCCAAGACATCTCTCATTTGTTTCCCATCAAAATTCGGCATCAATAATGCGCCACCTATAAACAAGACATCAGAATCATTGATAACTGATAAATCAATATCGTTTAAGTCCAATTTAGAATTCGCCCCTGGATGATGCAAAAAACTTCTTTCGCCATTTTGATTTAACAAAACAATAGACGAAGATGTAGAACAACCATCAAGAAGAATTAAATCATTGGTGCTAATTTTTGATTTATTCAAAACATTAACAATATAGTCACCATAGACATCTTTAGATAAAGGAATCATCAAACGATGCGGTATTCCAATTTTATTCAAGTCTAGCGAACAATTTAATGCACATCCACCGGTATTGAATTTCATCTCATCTACGAAATCAAGTCTTCCCGGTAAAGGAATTGAATAATTACCAGTTATGATAATGTCTACACAAGCAATACCTAGTATTGTAATTTTTTTCATAATTAACTCCCATCGTACCTTTATCAATAAAGTAATTATAACCGCACACAACTATATTTTCAAGATAATTCACAAAATATGCTAATATTATGCTAACATTATATCTAGTAAAATATCAAAATTAAAGACCATTGTTAATTAAAAGTCATAAAATATGACAATTGTTCGGATGAAATTAACAATTTTTTCTTTTTTTGCATATTTTTTGCTAATATATTGATATATTTGCTTAAGTGTGATAAAATCCTAAATATAAATAATGAATTTATAGGAGTGATTATTTTGAAAAAGCAACGTTTGGCTCAAATGGCAGACTTTATCAGTCAAAAATCAACCGTGACACTATCTGAACTTGCAGATAAGTTTGGAGTAACCATATTCACAGTTCGTAGGGATGTTGAAGAATTAGTAGATAAAGGCATTGTCAAAAAATTTTATGGTGGTGTCTCTTTCAATAATAATTCTGTAGCTACTCTTGTTGAATTTGAAGGCCGAAATACTATTCATCATGAACAAAAACTCAGGATTGCAAAAGCTGTTGCACAAGAAATAGAAGATAATGATGTTATTTTTATCGATGCCGGTACTACAACAATGTACATTTCCGATTACATTAAGGATAAAAAGTTAACGGTTTTCACAAATAACATTTATGTCATAATCAAACTTTTTCTTCAAGAGAATATTAATCTTTTTGTTATCGGTGGAGAATTGGATCATCGGACAAAATCCTTATTTGGACTAAATGCACTTAGATTTCTTGATAACATCACCATTCACAAAGCATTTTTGGGCACATCAGGTATTTCACTTGAAAACGGCTTCACTAATTATACTTTTTCAGAATCTGAAATCAAAAGCAAAGTTATAGGGATCAGCAAAAAATCCTATATTCTCGCGGATACATCGAAATTTGACAAACCATCAATGATTAGATTTGCCCGTTTTGAGGATATTTCTTGTATCGCAACTTGTAAGACAATTCCACAAAAATATATTGACTACAGTAACAAAAATAAAATCGAAATTATTTATGGATAAAGACTGCAAGTAATAAGTTTAGTTTCTAACATTATTGTTACTTATATATTATTAGTAATGTGCAAACTACTTCTGCCTTAAATAATAGAATCAATTGCTTCTGACATATTTTTGAAATGTTCTTTATTAGCTCTAACACATATGAATTAATTGTTTCTTAAAATCAAATCAAACAAAAACTATAAAACAAATCCCTTAAGATCAAATAAAAGTCCTAAGGGATTTTTTTGTGCTTATGGAAGTATATTTTAAGATAAAAATGCTATAATTAGAATGTATTGGGA
>JAVEWC010000023.1:0-12579 GCA_034004745.1 Candidatus Izemoplasmatales bacterium
GGCTCATTCTTATTGATTCTAAATGCTCGGTAGATCTGTTCCAACAAGATAAGTTTCATCAATTGATGTGGAAAGGTCATCTTAGAAAAGGACAGTTTATATTTGCTTCTTTCATATAACTTTTGCCCTAATCCCAAAGACCCACCAATCACAAAACAAATATCAGAATTTTCATAATTATAAATGTCATTGAAAAGATTCGCAAACCCTTCACTATCAACCATTTTACCTTCAATCGCAAGTATGATTAAGTACTCATTATTTATATAACTCAAGATTCTATCCGCTTCTTTATCCTTGATGATTTCTTTATCTTTTTCCGATAAATTCTCCGGAGCTTTTTCATCTTCTACTTCTACAAGTTCAAGATTGACATATTTGGATAATCTTTTGGAATATTCTTTTATTCCTTCCAAAAGATATTTTTCTTTGATTTTACCAACGGAAATAATCTTAATCTTCATTTTTATATTCCTCTTTCAAAATCGCATATAAATTCTCATCCAGCCAATAATCTTCATTAGGATCATATATGCATTTCTTGAATTTTCCTTCCAAACGCATATTGAGTTTTTCACAAACTCTATTTGAAGGAACATTCTCTGGTTGACATGTCGCAACCAGTCGATGAGCATTAAGTTCTTTAAATGCATATTTCATCAATAAAGAAGCTGCTTCAGTGACAATGCCTTGGTTTCGGTAATTTTTATCTACAGTCCAGCCGATATCATAGGTATCTCTCATAAACCAAGGATGAAAATCCAAATAACCAATCATTGCATTATCTTTCTTAAGTATAATTGCGTAATGTTCTTGGGGAATCACTTCTACCATCTTTTTGACCTTTTCTTCAGTGAATGGTCTCTCAACAAAATACTTTACCGTTTCTTCATCATTCAAGATAACAAAAAGAGGAGTGAAATCTTCACTCGTTAGTTTTCTTAACATTAATCTTTCTGACTCGAGATATTTATCCATAATTACCTTTTAGCTCTGGGATGAGCCAAATTATATTCTTCCTGCAGTTTTTCCTTCGATATTTTCGTATAGATTTGAGTAGTTGATAAACTTACATGTCCCAATAGTTCTTGAACTATTCTTAAATCAACGCCATTGTTTAACAAATGCGTTGCGAAGGAATGCCTGAAGGAGTGGGGCGAGACTTTTAATGTTGAACTTTGGCGCGAGATTTCTCTCGTCAAGATATCTCTTACACCTCTAGAGGTCAAAGGATTTCCATGATGATTCAAGAAGACATGATTGTTGTCGATTTCATTTCTTACTTTTAAGACTGGCCTAGCTTCCAATAGATATTTCTTGATTGTGTTGACCGCTAAATTATGGATTGGGACAATTCTTTCAACCGAACCCTTACCCATGACTTTCAGTTCTTGTTTGACAAAGTCGATTTCATTGATTTTGATGTTTGTGAGTTCTGAAACTCTGAGACCGCATCCATATAAAAGTTCAAATATCGTTTTGTTTCTCAACCCAATCGGTTTGGATGTATCGATATTATTGAGAAAATCAATCATTTCATCTTCATAGATGAATTTTGGCAGATGCTTGCTGACCTTAGGTAAAACGACATTCTTGAACGGGTTGTCCTTGACGATGCCATCGTCAAGCAACCAGGCAAAGAGAGTTTTTACACTGGAAATTTTTCTTCTGATTGATTTTGGATCATAGTTACTATGTAAATAGGCAATATAGAATTTAGCTATTCGGTTACTGGTATATCTTAGTTCACCTAAATCTTCATTGTTCAAGAAGTTGAGCAATGAATTGATATCGTTCATATAGGAAACAACAGTATTTTCAGAATACTGTTTTTCATTTTGGAGATAATCTTGATAACGCTCAACAATTTCTTGATTAGTCAATCTTGCCACCTGCAATAAACTTGTCTATTTCTTCTAAAGCCCGTTTGACATATAATTCTTTTCTTTGGGTTTTGTGATGTGGAAACCCAAGCTCCGGGAAAATACCGAAATTGGTATTCATCGGTTGAAAATCCTCAACAGGGCAATTCGCAATATAATGCGCCTGCGAACCAATTGTGGTTTCGGCCGGAAATTCGACTAAATCCATACCTCTTACGAGCCTGCTCATATTGATTCCCGCAACCAGTCCAGAAGCTATCGATTCCACGTATCCTTCAACTCCTGACAGTTGCCCCGCAAAGAACAAATCATTTCTTTTCTTGGACTGATAAAAGGCGTTGATGGTGTTTGGCGCATTAATAAAGGTATTACGATGCATAATACCGTATCTCAAAATATTGGCTTTTTCAAGTCCAGGAATCATTTTTATTATTCTATCCTGTTCGCTGAAAGTCAAATGTGTTTGAAAACCGACGATGTTGAACATTGTCTTTCTTAAATTGTCTTGTCTTAACTGCACTACCGCAAAAGGTTTCTTTTCTCCCGCTTTACCTAACCCTACCGGTTTCATCGGTCCATAAAGCAAGGTTTGATAGCCTCTTTTTGCCATTTCTTCAAATGGCATACAACCTTCAAAGACTTTTAATTCAAAGTCTTTTAATGGAGCCGTTTTGGCATTTATTACTTCATTATACCAATTGTCGTATTCTTCTTTTGTCAGTGGACAATTGATATAGTCTGCGTTTCCCTTATCATATCTGCTTTTAAAATAAGCTTTGTCCATATCGATTGAGTCAAACTCGACAATCGGCGCAATTGCATCAAAAAAATAGAGCATGTCACTACCGATAAAATCTTTTATTTTTACGGATAAAGCATCTAATGTCAGTGGTCCGCTGGCAATAATGGTATACCCTTCAGGAATCTCAGTTATTTCTTTTTCAATTATCTCAATATTGGTATTTTCTCTCAAAATTCTCGTTACTTCTTCAGAAAAACCCACCCTATCAACTGCTAAAGCACTACCAGCAGGAACTTGATACTTCTCGGCAACCCTGATCAACAGCGAATCCAATCTTCTCAGTTCTTCTTTCATTAAGCCAGCAGCGTTATGAATGTCATTTGATCTTAATGAATTTGAACAAACTAATTCCGCTAACGAATCCATGGTCTGAGCTTCGTTTTTCTTGAGAGCTTTCGCTTCAAACAAATTAACTTTTATATTTCTCTTCGCCAGTTGATAAGCCGCTTCCGCTCCCGCCAATCCTCCGCCGATAATATTTACCGTTGTTTGCATCTAATTTACACATCCCTTTTCATTAATTATAACAAAAAAATGCAAAAACAGAAACCACTTAAAGTTTCTGTTTTCAAATTGTTATTTCTTGAATTTTACGATAATCGGTTCAGTGCTGAGTTTAATCTTGCCATTTTCCACTTTTACCATTTTATTGGTTAAATAATTGCGGTATTTTCCATCTTTTAAACTTACATCCAGATACCCTTCTTGTAAACCGACATTGAATATACCTTGAATCTCTTCTTCTTTATTGCTGAAGACTTGATATGCAACTCCATCCATTTCCGGTAAGTTAACTGTATAAACACCACTGGCAAAGATTTTTCGCTTTTTCATTTTAGCCAGTTTGGTAATAAACTCGCTTAAATCATGATTTTTGTCATACATCTCTTTATCAAAAAGATTAGGTTTGATGCTTGAAGCGTATTCAGTACCCATATATAACATCGCTGCGCCTTTTTGCATGAACATGAATGCCAACCAATTCTTGACTTTCAAGAGATTGTTATCGGTTTTTTTCATGATGCGATCGATATCATGATTCTCCAAGTTATGGAGTTTTACGTAATTAAGCGGATAGATTTCATCCTGACGTTTCAACCCCTCAAGATATGGTCTTAAAGTGGTATTGCCATTAAGGTAATTCTCCAAATACGGATCGATATCATAATCATAAGCGATATCAAACTCTTGATACATCTCGCCTTCGGATGCACAAGCATACCCTTGGTCTCTCATATATTTACAATGACCGCCGTGCACTGATTCACTAATCCAGATGAATTTTGAATTAACTCTCTTGACTTGAATTCTCGCTAAATGCCAAAATTCAAGTGGAACCATACTGGCAACATCGCAGCGATAACCGTCAACTCCCATTCTTGCATAATAAACCAAGGTATTCAACAACTCAAACCAGAGGTTCTTGTCTTTGGTGTAATCCAAGTCGACAATATCCCACCAATCGCCAACGCGATTGGCGATTTCACCCAATTCGTTCCTATGGAACCATTCAGGATGTTCTTTCAGAAGTCTTGAATCTCTTGATGTATGATTGAAGACGATATCCATCATTATTTTCATCTTCTTGGCATGTACGGCTTCAATCAGTTCAGCAAATCCACTCAATCCTCCTAGTTCATCACTGACTATATTGTAATCCTTGATGGAATAAGGACTTCCCAACTTACCTTTTCTGTTCTTCTCACCAATTGGATGTATTGGCAACAAATAGATAATATCTACTCCCAAAGACTTGATTCGATCCAAATCATCAATCACAGATTTAAAGTCGCCTTTTATGGAAAAGTTTCTCACATAGATTTGATAAATCACTAAATTCCTTAACTTTATACTGGTATTTTTCATAAAACTTCCTCCTAGTTAACATTAACATTTTACTACAAAACACCACAAAAGTCCATAATTTCGCCGTCAATTAAGTTTTCGGCATTGATTGATAAAACTTTTTATGTATACATTGCCTATATGTAACAAGTTACACATTTTTGAGTAAACCACTTTAAAAAAACTTAAAATATCGGTATAATCTAACTATAACAAGAAGGATGTGATTATATGGCGACAATTAAAGACGTAGCTAAAAAAGCTCATGTCAGCGTAGCCACAGTCTCAAGAGTTATCAATCAAAAAGGTTATGTCAATGAAGAAACCAAGCAAATGGTCCTTCAAGCAATTGAAGAATTGAATTATGTTCCCAATGAACTTGCCAGATCGCTTTTCCAAAAAAAATCTCATATCGTTGCCGTAATGATGCCCCATCTTACTTCCTACTACTTCTCCGACCTTCTAGAAGTCATTGAAGATGAAACCATCAATGCGAATTACCGATTGATGATCTGTAATTCCAAAGACGACCCTGCCAAAGAAAGCAAATACTTGAAGATATTTGATCAATACAATGTCGATGGTATTATCTTAATCTCCAATACCAACCGAATTGAAGATTACCTCGCCCTTAATATTCCCATGATTGAAATCGATCACAACTTAAGTGATGCCATCCCTTCCATTACTTCCAATAACTTTATGGGCGGAAAATTGGCTGCAGAAAAGCTAGTAAGCAATGGCTGCAAGAAAATCATTCACTTTAGGGGGCCTTCAGGCTTAGTTACGGTTCAAGACCGGACCACTGGTTTTCAATCGGTATTGAAAGAAAACAATATTAAATGCTTTACTTACGATTTAGCGTTTTTATCACCCGATCCTAAAGATATCGAAAATAAAATATTGGCTCATTTGGACGCTGACGGTATTTTCTGTGATAGTGACGTCATCGCCATTTTGGCAATTCAAGCATTGAAACGGGCTGGAAGAAAAATACCTGAGGACGTACAAGTCATCGGCTTTGACAACATTCAGCTTGCCAGTATGTTCGAACCGAAGATTACCACAATTGAACAATCAACTTCATCCATTGGCAAAGCTGCATTAAAATCAATCATGCGCTTGATCAATGGCGAAGAATTGGATTATTTCCACCAAACAATCGACGTAAAACTTATCGAAAGAGATACGACAAAGTAAAAGCCTTCAATTTTTTGAAGGCTTTTTTTCGATATCAAGCAATAATTGTTTTAAACTTCTCCCGCCGTAAAACTCTCCAATATCACCGCTTTTTCTTACGACTCTGTGACAAGGAATAATTAATGGCAAGGGGTTATATTTACAGACAGTGCCAACGGCACGGTCTGCGCCCATATGTCCCGACATTTTTGCGAGCTCAGAATAATTCCAAGTTTTGCCATAAGGAATCTTCATCATCGCCCTTAATACGTCTTTTCTGAACTGGCTGCCGGAAAATTCAATCGGGAAAGTAAACTCAGTCCTTGAATTTGTAAAATATTCAAGGATTTCTTTTTCTGCTTGCAAGCAAGCTTTGTTTGGTAAATCATGATGAATTTCCTCGGATTGCAGGATTATTTGGACAATTTTTTCGTTTTCACTAATTAATGTCACTGGTCCATTGTTTGAGGAAAAAGTGTATTTAATCATCTTATTACCTCTTTCTTTTAAAGATTAAAAACATATTATGATAAATTCTTTTCTGGCAAGTTCTTGAGCAATAGTTTATTGGTTTTAAAATCTTCCAAGTGATTTATCGCAATAATGAAGGCAACCACTACTATCAGCGCTTTCGTTATTGCTGAAAAATTAAGACTCCACCAAATGCCACTGGCACCCATTGTGACGGTCAACCAGATAACGAAAGGTATTCTGATGGAATTGCCCACTATTCCGACAATCGAAGGAATGATTGATTTGCCAATGCCATTGAAGAATCCCGCACCAATGCTTTCAATAATCATGAATACCTGCGATACGCTCAATATCCTTAAGTATATCACGCCTTGCCTAACCGTTTCATCATCATTTACGAAAATTCTCATCAAAGTTTCAGGAATAAATAAAAGCAACATGGAAATCAAGAAAGCATAAGGTATCAAAATCAAGGAAATATCCATGATACTTCTTTTGATGCGACCAAATTCCCTTGCGCCAAAGTTTTGGCCGATGAAAACGGTAATTGCCGATTGGAAACCGCTGGCTATCATCCAGGTCAACTGTTCCACCTGTACGCCAATTCTTTGCCCGGCCACAACGTTGGGTCCAAACTCAAACACTTTTCTGGCAATGTAGATGGAAATGACCGTGAAAAACATCGATTGAATACCTACTGGCAGACCGATAGCGATAATTTTCTTGATAGCTGCCAAATTAAAGTTCTTGATGTGGAAGACTTTTAGATCAGGATTATGTTTTTTATAAATGATGAAGAATATGACCAAGGTAATCAATTGAGATCCAACTGTCGCAATCGCAGCTCCGGTAATTCCCATTTTAAAAACGATAATCAATAATGGATCCAAAGCCATATTGAACAAGAATCCGATAGCCAATACTCTTAAATTGATTTTTGTTTGGCCCAATCCTTCATTGATTGCGACAAAGCCATTGACAATGAATTGGATGAAGATCAAGCCACCGATAATCGGTATGTACATTAAAGCGTAATCAATAATCTGAGGTGTTGTGATATTGAATATCGATAGAAATTCATTTTGGAACAAAAGAATTAATATCGATGCCAAAATGCCTAAAAACGCTTCTATCAGAAGACCGTTAGCCGCGAAGACATTGACGTCCTTGAGTTCTTTTCTTCCTACTGCATGCGAGACTTTGACTGAAGTACCGATTTTCGCGATCAGGATAATGCCAAAGGCAAACCAAGTCAAATATGATGCTGTGCCTATGGCACTGACGGCATTGGTTTCATTCATACCGATAACGTCAACTCTGCCAATCCAGAAAATATCGGTAAGATTATAAGCGATTTGCGATAAGGTAGTAAGCAGGATTGGAAATGCCAATAGCAGCATTTTCTTTAATATCGGGCCCTCTGTAACATTGAATACCTTGTTCATAAATATCCTCTTTTGCTTTTAAAAAGAACCTACCATCAGGTTCTTTGATTTATTTTGCTATTTTTCAATGAAGTAAGTGGCTTCCATATCAGCTGTTGACAAGGCAAAGGCCAGTGGAAACCTTTGAAAAGCTTCTCCGACGTTTCTGACGTTTTCCGTATCGGAAAAACCCATATGATACCTGATGGCGAAGGCTTCGTCTCTGGTGAGTTTCATGAAACCGGAAATGATGTAAACCGATTTTTCACCATGACCGTAAGGTAAGTCATCCTGAAAATCATAACTAGGCACTTGAATCCATTTACCAGTTTCGTCCTTAACGTTTCTAGTTGTTTTTTTATAAACGTTGATTTTACATAGATCATGCAAAAGCGAGACAATCGCAATTGATTCGTCGCTATAACTCAAACCATAGAGTTCCTTCACTCTTGGACGTTCCAAATAAGCTTTCAGGCATTCGTAAACGTTGATCGAGTGTTCTACAAGTCCGCTTTCCTTGGATAGATGATACTTGGTTGAACAAGGCGCATCAAAGAAATCGCTTTTGCTGGACAATAGGAAATCCAACAACTCAAGTGATCCCTCTCTTTTGATATATTTTTTATAGATGTCGATAAATTCCTGTTTTTTCGTCATAGTATCTTACCGTAACAAGCAACTCCATCAACTTCATACTCGTTTTTCTCAAAGGTGACTCTAACTTTTACGGGAGCCAATTCTTTCACCTGGTACATCGTTTCGTCACTTAAATCCTTGATGAAGTAACCTTCCTTGATGTCCAAATCTTCCAGATTGCCATAAAAGACGAAGATATCGTCTTCAATGTATCTTTTGGCATGACGAGGAAGAAGTTCGTTCAAAACCGAAGTTTTTTCCATAGAGTTCATGATAATGAACCGATATGGATTTTCCAGGTTGAATCTTCTTCTTAAAGAATCGTTGAGAAAATTTTGTTCAATCGTGTTCTTGGTATTAGTGTAACTTTCTTTGGCTTTGTTATAAATGTTTAAACCGGTTTTTTTCAGTTTTTCCGTAAAGCTTTGTGAATTTCCCATGTTTCACCTCTACTATTTTATTTATTTAAAATAACCCGATGATTTTTTGATCGATTAAATCCATATTTTCGTATGCGCCATGTTTTGGTAAACCCGGCATGGTCATGACCGCTCCGGTCAAAGCCACGATAAATCCCGCACCGATGGAAGGTTTGAATTCCCTGACTGTAACCTTGAAACCGCTAGGACGGCCCTTGATATCTGCGTCATCAGATAAAGAAAGTGGAGTTTTAGCCATGCATATAGCTAAATTATCCCAACCCAATTTATTGAACTGCTCGATTTGTTCTTCAGCTTTCTCTGTGAAGATAACGCCGTCTGCACCATATATTTCTTTGGCAATTTTATTGATTTTATCCTTGATACCCAAGTTAAGAGGATATAACGGACGGTTGTGCTTGGATTCGATAGCTTTGTTTACAACTTTTCTTGCCAAATCCAAACCACCTTCACTACCTTTGGCAAAGACTTCGGAAAGGGCAATTTCATGATTGTTGGATTTAGCCCAAGACATAATGGCCTCAATCTCTTGATCAGTATCTGTATAAAACTTATTTAAAGCGATAATATAAGGCACTTGGTAATTTTTTACGCTTTCGATATGTTTCTCCAAATTTGCCAATCCTTTTTTGACCGCTTCGACATTTTCGTTGTTCATTTCCGCTTCGCTTACACCGCCATGAATTTTCAAAGCTCTTAATGATGCGACGATTACAACGGCACTTGGCATATAATCCATGGCTCTCATTTTGATATCCATGAATTTTTCCATACCCAAGTCAACGCCGAAACCTGCTTCTGTCACTACAAAATCAGCGGCTCTGGATGCGAAATCGGTAGCGATGATTGAATTACAGCCATGAGCGATATTGGCAAAAGGGCCACCGTGAATCAAGGCTGGAGTCCCTTCCAATGTTTGTACTATATTAGGTTTGATCGCTTCTTTCAATAGCATTGCTACTGCGCCAGTCGCCTTTAAATCGCCGACAGTTACTGGTTTATCTTCTTGATTATAAGCAACAACCATGGTCGATAATCTTCTCTTCAAATCTTCAATGTCTGTCGCCAAACATAAAACAGCCATTACTTCGGACGCAACCGAAATATCGAAAGCGTCAAATCTTGGCGTCTCTTTTTTCATTGAAAGTCCAACTTGTATCTTTCTTAAAGAACGGTCATTCATGTCCATGGCTCTTTTCCAGATAATTTTTTCCGGATTAAGTTTAAGTTCGTTGCCATGGAATAAATGATTGTCAATGATTGCTGAAATCAAGTTGTTGGCAGCGGTAATGGCATGAATATCGCCGGTGAAATGCAAGTTGATGTCCTCCATCGGAATAACTTGGGCATAACCGCCTCCAGCTGCCCCACCCTTGACGCCCATTACCGGACCTAAAGAAGGCTCTCTTAAGGCAATCATGGTTGAAAAGCCTAATTTGGCGATGGAATCGCCTAAACCGATGGTAGTGGTCGATTTGCCTTCACCGGCTTTTGTTGGCGTAATGGCGGTTACTAAAACAATTTTACCTCTCGGATTGTCTTTATAACGATTAATAGCTTCAAAGCTGACCTTGGCTTTATATTTTCCATATAATTCCAAATCGTCAGCGGTTAAGCCAATCTTTGTAGCTATTTCTTCAATCTTCTTTATTTCTGCTTTTTGAGCAATTTGTAAATCTGTCAACATCATTTATTTCCTCCATTTTTAAGTTCTAGTAAAGTTACACTTTCCACACTTGCGGTTTCTGGAAACATATCGATTGGCGTAATATTTCTCACCTGATATTTTTGGTTCAAATCACTGATATTTTTCGCTAAAGTCGAAGGGTTGCAGGAAACGTAGATAATTTGTTTAGGCAAAACTTGTAAAACCGCGTCCAATACCACATCGCTCATGCCTGAGCGCGGTGGGTCAAGGACTATTATATCCGGTTTGATGGAAATGTTCAATAATTTAGGGAGAGCACTTTCAACATGATCTTGAATGAATTCAACGTTTTTGACATTATTGATCTTGGCATTGAGAATCGCGTCATTTATCGAACTTTCGGAATAATCAATGCCATATACTTTTTTTGAATCCTTGGCCAGCATCATTGAGGTGATGCCGATACCGCAATATAGGTCAAAAATAGTTTTGTTCTTTTCGATATTTGCCAAATCAAGAATTAACTTGTACATCTTCTTCATTTGCACTGTATTCATTTGGTGAAAGGCATCTGGAGAGATTTTAAAAGTATAACTTCCCAACTTTTCTTCAATCTTGTCCACACCGGTAATCATCTTTATCGGATTGGAAATTACGAGATTGCTTTTTTGATTGTCAAGACTGTAACTTACGGATTTGACAATTGGCATTTCTACCATTAATTCCTTGGCTATTGTTTCAAGAATCTGGTCATATTTTTTGACAATGAATATCACGGAAGCACTTTTGGTTTCTTCCAGATATCTTACAACCAAATAATGAAGTATTCCTTCCTTATTACGTAAATCAAAGGCTTTTTGGTGATATTTTCTCATCAATTTCAGGACTTGACGATTGATGTTGTTAATTTCTTGGTGATGAATCAGACATTCGTCAACAAAGACAAAATGATTGGAATTCGGCTTATAAAAACCTAAAGCCAACCCAAAATTGGTATTACGGAATGGCATCTGGGATTTGTTGCGATAATTGTAAGGATTATCCATTCCCAAAGTTTTATTTATCGGTAATTTATCAGTATCGATATTGGTGTATCTTCGAAGAGCTTGCTTGATGATTGATTGTTTTATCTTAAGCTGTTCAAAGTAGTCAATATGCTGCATCTGACAACCACCGCAATCATCATAAAACTTGCAAGGAGGTGTGACTCTACGGTTGGATATTCTTTCGATATCTAGAATCTTGGCAATGGCATAATTATCAAAACTGTCTGTAACTTCTACGTTTACTACTTCCTTCATTATCGCTCCAGGAACAAAAACAGCTACTTTTTGATAGTATCCGATACCTTCGCCGTTGATGCCTTGTTTTCTAATGTCCAATTTAATTTTATCGCCAACATTTAATCTCATAAACATTCACCTTCTCAAAAACCATTATAACAAATTTTCATGAAAAATAATATAAAATCAAGCATAAAAAAACAAGACTTTGTAGGTCTTGTTCAATTCTTTTCGTCAACCGTATATGTTGATACATACTGTTTTAGAAGATATTTTACTTCTTTGTTGTTCAATTCTTCAAAACGAGAAAGTAAATCTTTCGTCTCTTGTTCGATATCTGCCGTATTTTCTATTTTTTCAATATAAATCAGTTTATTCTTGGTTCCGATATTGTTTTCCTTATCAACCAATAACTCTTCATACAACTTTTCACCCGGTCTTAATCCCGTGATTTTGATTTGAATGTCAACATAAGGTTTCAATCCGGAAAGCATTATCATTTTTTCAGCCAAATCAATGATTTTTACCGGTTCCCCCATATCGAGGATGAAGATTTCTCCACCAGAAGCGAATACAGCCGATTGTAAAATCAAACTGACCGCTTCAGGAATAGTCATGAAATAACGAATGATATTGCTGTCAGTGACAGTAACTGGTCCGCCATTTGCAATCTGTCTTTTGAATAATGGCACAACCGACCCGTTTGATCCCAGAACGTTGCCAAATCTAACGGCTGAATAATTGGTTTTGGATGTTTTGGAGAAATGTTGCACTAACATTTCTGCGTATCTTTTGGTAGCGCCCATGACGTTTGTTGGTCTTACCGCTTTATCAGATGATACCAATACAAATTTTTTGACTTTGAATTCATCGGCCAAACGACACATGTTGTAAGTGCCCAGAATGTTGGTCCTGATTGCTTCCATGGCCGAACCTTCCATCAAAGGAACGTGCTTGTATGCAGC
>JAVEWC010000149.1:0-2753 GCA_034004745.1 Candidatus Izemoplasmatales bacterium
TGAACCGTCTTCATTATAAATGACTTCGTTGCATTTGATGAAATATGCATACATCAATCTTACTTCTATTCCCAAGGAAAGTCTTTTCCATTTTTTATTAGGCTTTTCTTCAAGAAAATCTTCTCTTTCAATATACAAATTTCTGCCAAAAGCAATTTTTCTGGAGCCTAAATCCGGATTGTCATTGTTGAACTCCACATCGAGCCATTCAATTTTGTCTTCAGGATAATTGGTAATAACCACTTTTATGGGATCAATTACCGCATTTATTCTTTTGACTTTGTTATTTAAGTCATCTCTAAGTGAATTTTCAAGCATTTCACTGGATACAGTTGAATTGACTCTTGATAAACCGGTTGAGAGTATGAAATTAACAATTGACTCTTTAGTATATCCTCTTCTTCTCAAACCAGCTAAAGTTGGCATTCTTGGATCGTCATAACCTTTGACTAATTTTTCATCAACCAATTGCTTTAAGTATCTTTTTGACATTATCGTATTTGTGATATTCAATCTGCCAAACTCATATTGGTGGGGTACATGCTCAGTCTCACATTTCTCCACGAACCAATCATAGAGTATACGGTGATCATCATACTCCAATGAACACAACGAATGAGTAACACCTTCAAAAGCATCTTGCAATGGGTGTGCAAAATCATACATTGGATAGATGCACCATTTATTTCCGGTATTATGGTGTTCAATATGAATAATACGGTAAATAACAGGATCTCTCATATTAATGTTTGGAGATGACATATCTATTTTAGCCCTTAATGTCTTTTCACCATCTTTATACTTACCATTTTTCATTTCTTCAAACAATTTCAAATTTTCTTCAATTGAGCGATTTCTATAAGGCGATTCCTTGCCTGGTGAAGTTAAAGTTCCTCGGTATTCTCTCATTTCATCGGCCGTAAGTTCACAGACGTAAGCTAACCCTTTATTTATTAATTTTATCGCAAGCTCGTAGCTGGCTTCAAAATAATCCGAACCGAATAATATGTTAGCCGGTTTATATCCCAACCATTCAATGTCCTTCTTGATAGCTTCAACAAAAGAACTGTCTTCCTTTACAGGATTAGTATCGTCGAAACGCAAATTAGTTTTTCCGCCAAAATGCTTCGCCAATTCAAAATTGGTGATTATCGCCCTAGCGTGACCAATATGTAAATAAGCATTTGGTTCCGGCGGAAATCTTGTGACTATGGTGTCGACTTTCCCGCTTTTTAAATCTTCTTCCATAATTGTTTTTATAAAATTAGATGTAATTTCCATTATATCACCCCTCTAAATTTAGTCTAGATTGACCATTTAACATTAAATCATCAGCTTTTTGGTTATTTCTTATATATTGAAAATATCCTGCAGCAGCTATCATGGCTGCGTTATCCGTGCAGTAAGCCATCTTAGGAAAATACACTGGTACGTCTTGAATTCTTTCTTTCATTTTCTTTCTTAAACCAGAGTTGGCTGCCACACCGCCGGCCACAATAATTTGTTTGACCTTGAATTTTTCTTTTGCCATAATTGTTTTTGCCACAAGTACGTCAGTAACCGCTTCTTGAAAGCTGGCACAAAAATCTTCTATATTAATTTCAACTTGTCTCTGTTTCAAATTGTGATGAACATTTATGACATGAGACTTTAACCCGGAAAAACTAAAATTAAAATCGCCACTGTCAATCATCGGTCTTGGAAAATTCAGATTATCTTTTCCAAGCGCCGCTTTCTTATCGACTATTGGTCCACCGGGATATGGTAGTCCCAAAACTCGAGCTATCTTATCATAAGCTTCTCCTACAGCGTCGTCTTGAGTTTCTCCCAACTTATTAAAATCATAATGTTCTTTCATCAAAATCAGTTCAGTATGGCCGCCCGATACAACCAATGCCAACAAAGGAAATTCCATACCATTGTCAATATGGTTGGCATATATATGTCCAGCAATATGATGAATCCCAATAATCGGAATATTAAAGTTTAAACTTATGACTTTTGCTGCATTTACGCCAATCAATAAAGAACCAATCAAACCTGGTCCTTTAGTTACGGCGATTAAATCGATATCTTCGTATCTCAGTCCCGCATCATGAATTGCTTTATCAAAAACGTAAGTAATACCTTTAACATGCTCTCTTGAAGCTATCTCAGGAACTACTCCTCCATATTCTTTATGAATGTCTATCTGTGATAGAACAACATTAGATAAAACATCTTTTCCGTCTTTAACTATGCTAACACTGGTTTCATCACAGCTAGTTTCTACTCCTAAAACATACATTTATCAATCACTTCCCAATCTCCTATACATCAGAAAAGCATCTTCCCCATTATTGTAATAACCCTTCCTGATTGCAACTTCTCTAAACCCTAATTTTTCATATAATTTTAAAGCCGCCTTATTTGACGGTCTAACTTCAAGAGTCACTTCTTTTATACCGATTTCCTGCAATTTTCCCAAAATATTAACCATGAAAAAGTAACCATATCCTTGGTTTCTAAATTCTATTAAAATTACGAGCGAATTTATCTGAGCCTTGTCCTCATCAATCCAAAGATTAATATAACCCAAGTATGAAGCATCGGTCAAAACATAATAGTGAATCAGAGGGTTTTGCAAATCCTCTTCTACTTTATATTTGGTCGTAAAGTTATGAAAATATTCATTCTCATACTTTACAATAAAATCGATGTCCTCCGGGACCATCTCTCTAATGGTTAGTTTCATTATGTAAATTTCTTTCCGC
>JAVEWC010000150.1:0-2745 GCA_034004745.1 Candidatus Izemoplasmatales bacterium
TGACAATGATTATTTGAGTGATAGCGAAGTACATTTAATCGATTATCCGACTTCAACCATGTATAACAATTTATTGCGAAATAAGATATCCTGTAAACTGAATCAAATCATCAATCTTTATATTTCCTATCCCAAAGAAATAATCGAAGCTACTTTACCTTCAAGGATAAAACTAAATAGACCGGTGATTAAATCCGAGTACAATTATGTAATCAAGGACAGGACCTACTTGAAGGATATGGCGTTTTTGGATTATGCCAAAAAACGACACGACTATCTGAACTTTAATTTGCATGCACAAGACCTGAAGGTTCTGCACAATAGTTTCCACCAGGATTATCAACAATACATTCCTTACTTCAGCGGTATTGACAAGAGCGATTTAGAGCTTTTGATCAAACAAAACAATACTTTATCGGCATATAAAATGGAAACATATAACTTATGTCCTTTTCGCTATTATTTGGCCTATCTCTTGAAATTTGACAGTTTTAAAGGCAATATTTTTACTTATATCGGTAATGTAATCCATAAGATGATTGAAGAAAAAACAAGACTTGGTCATTATGACTTGGAAAAAATCATGATGGAGTTTAACTTCCCGGAAGAAGAAATCTATAAATTTCCGGTTTTTAGGGAAATCTTGACGGAAAACATCAGAATTATTGAGGATGTAATAACAGATTTTGAAAATACGACAGCTTTCAAAAAAGCTTTGGTTGAAGAAAAGATAAATTTACCGATCGACGACAATTTTAAGCTTACCGGTCGAATTGACAAGGTTTTGATTGATGAAGTTTACAATTATTTTCTCATCATCGATTATAAGTATGGCGATGAAAACTACAATCCATCAGACAGTGATAAAGATTATGATTTACAGTTACCACTATATTTAATGGCTTTCAATAAACAAAACCGAAATCTTAAACCGGCGGGAATGCTTTATCAGAAAACCTCACTGGCTAAGGAAATCAGAGGTGCAGAAGCAAGTTATAAAATGAAAGGCGTCGTCATTGATCTTTTGAGCGTTATCGAAAGAATCGATCCGACGATGGAAAAGATTGTCGGCATGAAGTTGAACAAAGACGGCTCTCTACCAAAGAATTCGAGAAGTTTTGTCAGTATAGAAAAGATGAATGACATCTTGCATGAAACGGAAAACAGAATGAAAACAGTTGCTAAAAATGTTGGTTTGGGCGATTTCACAATCAAACCGATTCTTTATGATATCGACCAACAGACAAAAGAAAGCGTATCCTGCAAGTACTGCAACTATTTTTCAATCTGCTATTCCAAAAACAAAATTCTGGGTGGTGAATGATATGGGCTATACAATAAATCAAGAAAAAGCGATCCATACCAATGGCACCAATATTTTGGTTTCCGCGAGTGCTGGTTCAGGAAAAACGGGAGTACTGAAAGAAAGAGTCATTCAAAAGCTGAAAGACGGTATCGATATTGACCAATTGATTGTCTTGACCTTTACCGAAGCTGCTGCTTCGGAAATGAAATCAAGAATCGTCAAAGAAATATATAAAGAAAACTTAACTTCCCAAATCGAAAAAATCGATAATGCCATCATTTCCACTTTTGATGCCTTTACCTTAAGATTGGTTAAGGAATACCATTATTTGTTGGGACTTGAAAGTGACATTGACATCGCAGATGCAATAATTGTCAAAGCCAGGAAAAAAGCCATTATCGTGGAAGTGATAAAAAAATATTATCTTAGAAATGAAAGTGACTTCAATACAGTTGTCAAACGTTATTTTTCCGGTTCTGACAAATGGTTATACGATACGGTTTATGATTTGGGTGAAGCCTTAAGAAAAACACCTGATTTTATTGAATTATTGGAAAATTATGATGAAATCTATCTTACCGATAGCTTTATCGATAACCGGGTTAAAGAATACATTTTATCGCTTCAAGATAAAATCTTGCAGCTTTATGATGATTTCAATTTACGATATATCGATAATGCTGGAGCGGTTTTAAGCGATTACCGGGACTATTATGAAGAAGTTGATCGTTATTTAAGCTTCTTGAAAGTAGAGAAAGACCCTAAAAAATTATTTACTTATCTAAAGACATCTGCTTTACCAGCAAAACCTCGGAAAAGCGAATGTGAAAAACCGGAAATTGTCACCTTGATTGAAAATATCAAAAAAGAATTCACGGCTTTGTTTGTCGAAGACTATAATGATTTTAGTTTGAATTTTCAAAGGTCAGTTCCGGCTGTTTCCTTGATCAAGAAGATAGTCGAAAAGTATTTACGTGAATATGAAACATGTAAGTTTAGGGAGAAATTATTTTCCTTTGAGGATATCATGTACCTTGCCATTAAACTTTTCAAGGATTTTAAGGATGTCAGAACCAAGTTCACGGAAAATATCAAAGAAATCCTTGTTGATGAATATCAAGATACCAATGACTTGCAAGATGAGTTCATCAGCTTATTGGCCAATGACAATGTCTTCATGGTGGGAGACGTCAAGCAATCGATATATCGTTTTCGTGACGCAAACCCTAAAAACTTCATGAGAATATATGAAGATTATTCTAGGAATAATGGCGGTATATCAATCTTTTTGCAAGAAAACTTTCGTTCAAATAAATTTGTTTTGAGTTCGATAAACCGAATCTTTACAAAAGTGATGACCAAGAATAAAGGTGGTGTCGATTACCAAGGGGAGCAAGTATTAATCAGCGGCTTCGCCGATGATTTTCCTTTGCATGAAA